>CAZMJZ010000069.1:0-6607 GCA_964566845.1 uncultured Dehalococcoidales bacterium
AGGTAGAGCGACATTTTGGTTGGTAAACTTTCGGCTGAGGTCAATGCCAGCATATTGTCGGATATCCCTCTCTGTTTGAGCTGGGTCTGCCTCACTCTTGGTGTAATCAGTGATAATTTCCCTTCGTTTAAAAACACTCAGTTCGTCACCAATGACAGGGCCATCAATACAGCCCTCACAGAAACACAGGTTGATAAGCTTGGCAGTGGTCTTGCCCTCGGCAACCTCCCGAAGAATATGGGGCATGTAGTCTTTACCACGAGCATTGATAATTTCATTCGCCAGGATGTCGTTCGAGAATCTTGCTACTCTAAGCAAACCTTCCGACACAGCGCACAGGCGACCAAGGTTAGCTTTGGGACCAGAGAACTGCCCTTCCTCCTCAGATTTAGGGGTAATCCCTCTGGCAACGAACATCACCTTAAGCTCAGGGAAGGTCAGGACGGCATCTATGACCCCGGTCACCTTCTCATCTTTAGCCTCAGCTTTCCTGGCAATGTAAGGACCAATAAAAACCACTTTTGCCTCCGGTTTATATTGCCATTTAATCACCCTACCGCTAGCGACCATAGGGGAAACAATGGGTGCCAAAGTGTTAGCTCTTATTGAATATTTACCGCCCAATGTGAGCATCATTTTGACTGGAATATCCGCTCAGAAGGTAATAGCGAAGGCAGTAGGCTTGATTACCAAGCCGGTGGATATATAGCATACCATACTAATTAGTGTGAGTCTGGGTAAGGGCATTGATTTCTAGTCTTAATTGATGTAGAATAATGCGGATTAAGTTTATTAGATACTATTAAATTTGGATTGAATTAAAAGCTGGACTGCTATTACTAATGAGTGAAATAGATAACAAACTTGAATCTTATCTGAAGTTATTATGCCAGAAGGCGCTGGAGCTGGGAGCATCAGAAGCGGTAGTAATGCCAGTTTCTGATATAGTAGTGGACGAGAGAACAAGGCTAAAATGCTTGGTCCCACTGTGTTCCTTCTATGATGTAAACCTGATGTGTCCGCCTAATGTGATGCCTATCTCAGAGTTCAGGAAAATACTTAAGAGGTATCAGGGTGCTATTCTGATAAAAACAGACAATGCATTAACCAGTCTACCTGAAGAGTTGACGAACCCAGTTGGGTTAGCCGAAGCATGGGAGATAGTCAAGTCTGCCAGAAAGAAGGGCAGCGAGCGACAGACAATAATGGCGGAGTATAGCTATGCCCTCAGAGACAATCAGGAGAGACTTTATAAAATAATCGAACAGGTAGAGTCTCTCTGCATTAGAGAAGGATATCATTTTGCCGCTGGGTTTGCAGCCGGTGCTTGCTTGTTGTGTGACGAATGTGTTGGCGTCAAATCTGGGTTACCCTGTCGCTACCCCTTTAAAGCCAGAACATCGATGGGGGCTCTGGGTATAGATGTAGTGGTTACAGCAAAAAGAGCTGGGATAGAGGTGAACTTTGCCCACAATGAATCCAGGAGCTGTCTGGGGATGATTCTTGTAGATTAAATCACGATTATTTCAATGCTCTAGAGCCGGAACTGTGCCAAAAACTTTCCGGCTCTTTGATTTACTGAGGCAAAACCACTCCACACTATAACAAAAAATGCACTAACTAGCGTACAGCAATTTCAGCAAAATTATAACTCTGCCACTAATATCCTGTCCGCTCTTGCTACTAAACCAATCTCAATAAGCTATTTTTTTACCCGGCATCGCGGGTTAGTCACTAGCAATAACCGCGCTATCCAAAACAGTTCTTATCCCAGTTTGCCATATTTCCTGGTGGCAGCCACCAGTGCCTCCATGTTCTCCTTGGGCACGCTTGGCCACAGGTCACATCCCGGCCATACGGCATTGACACCATCAGCGATAGCCTCCTTCACCGCATTATCAATATCCTCAGGGGTTCCTCCCACCATCAGCTTAAAAGTGTCTATATTTCCCAGGATAAGCACATCAGGTCCTACCTTCTTCCGAGATTCGGCTATATGGTTCTTTTGCTCTACACTGATGCCATCAGCCCCACAGGCAGCCATATCCTCAACGATGGCATCTGTATCACCACACATGTGCAGGACCTTAGGCGAGGGTATAGCAGCTATGATTCGTTCTATATGAGGTTTTACTACACTCCTAAACATGCGCGGGCTTAATATTTCTCCTCCGGCTGCCATCTCATGCATGGTTATATAATCGGCACCAGCTTCTTTATAAATTCTAGCCATCTCGATTTCAACCTCATCCAAGATGTCCAACAGCTTATGGACCATATCCGGCTTCTTAAACGCCAGCTTAGCCATGTTTCCAGGGTCGGTAATCTGCCCGGCTAAGGTATAGGGTCCTAGAATTATGGCTCCTACGGCTACTTGCTTGCCTACTTCCTCTTTCAGGAGGCGAATCGCTTCTATAACTACAGGTACCCTCCCTGCCTTGGCTAAATCCGAGGGCACATGGATATCTATATCCTGTATATTCTCGGCAAGATTCTTTTTTATGGTAGGATAGATAACTTCTTTGTCGTAGTGAGGGTAAAAATTGACCTCACAGCCCAGGGCTTGGGGTTCAATCCCGAAGTCAAAAGGAACTGTGGCAGACTCAAATCCATACAACTGGAATGAGGATGCAGCCGCGGTCGCCATTTTGCGTGCGTCTGAGTGGAGGTCAATGAATCTCAAGCCATTTCTCTCAAGTCCATCTACTATTACACTCCCCAATCCAGTGAAGACAGGGATACAGTCTATCTCTTCCTTTCTAAAAAGTCTGAGCACCCGCTCTCTAGAATTGAGTTCTGTTTTCATATTATTCACCTCCTGTATACTGAATTTCAAACATTGCATTCAGGATAGCTGAACGCAACCACTCAAAGCCAGTGCCGGCAAATTTTTAGCAGCGATTAATCCCAAGGCTATATACTTGCTCGCCGCTGCCAGCATCGCCTATGTTCTCCCAGGGAATAGGAGACCAGTTATTATACCCCGGTCATTACGGCATTGACACCCTCGGCGAAAGATGTCTTCACCCGGCCCAGTGAGTCCCAGGAACCGGATTCTCAGGGTCACTGTATTTCTTGGCTGCTTCCACCAGCGCTCTTATGTTAGCTGCCGGTGCTTCTGGCCAAATATCACAGGCGGGCCATAATGCATCAAGACCTTCGCCAATAACTATCTTCGCTTGCTTGTCGATCTCTTCCGGTGTCGACATCGCTATCAATTGGAAGACATCCAAGTTCCCCATAAGGCGTACATCAGTCCCTTTCGCTGTCTCTCTGGATTGCCGTATATGATTCTTTTGCTCTACGGATATAAATTCAGCCCCGGTTTTAACCATGTATTGCATAATGTCATCGGTATCGCCACAGGAATGCAGAATCTTTGGGGAGTCTATTTGGGAAAACAAGTCCTGCAAATGAGGCAATATCAGGTCCTCATAAGTCTTCGGGCTTAATAGCTCAGTGGAGGCCGTCATCTCACGAACACATACATAGTCAGCACCAGCCTCTCGGAAAAACTTATTCTCCTTAGCCAGGTAGCCAGCCAGAGCCTCCAGTAACTTATGCACCAGGTCTCTATTTTTCAGCACCATTTTAGATAGGTCAACCACAGCGTCTACTGCCCCAGCTACACCGTAGGGTCCCAAAGTGTAAGCACCGACTGCTACCTCGTCACCTATCTCCTTTTTCAAAATGCGAATAGCCTCAGCCACTAAAGGTATCCTTCCCGATTTAGATGGGTCTGTCTTCTTTATTGCCTCAAGGTCTATATCCCCCATCTTCTCAGCCAATTCTCGCGATGCGATAGGATAGGTGATTCTTTCTTTCTTCTCCTCGTAAAACCTGACTTCGGTGCCTAAGGATTCAGCCTCTAAATGATAATCATAGGGAACTATGGCACACTCAAACCCAGTAGCTCGGTATGTAGCTGCTGCCGCCATTGCCATTTTATAAGGGTCTCGGTGCAGGTCTCCGAAATACCAGCCAAGACGCTCTACCTCTTCTATCAATACATTTCCCATACCACTGAAACAGGGGATGCGGTCTACCTTTTCCTTCCTAAGAAACCGAAGCACTCGTTCTCTAGAACTCAGCTCTGTCGTCATATTATTCCCCCCTTCTTATTTTGATAATTGCTCTACTACCTCAGGGAATAGTAGATTCAAAGGGTGACCCTCAGTAGGTAATGGTGCTCCCTCGTCATAAGCCCAGGTGGCAAGCAGGCTGATAGCCGCAGCCACCGCAGGAAAGACCCGGCTGGAGCCAGTCATGGGACCGTAGAAAATAAAGTCGCTTCCCATAGCAGTTATCGCCTCTACCGCCGCATCTACCGCCGGGAACTGGCTTCTGCCCTTCTCTTCCGCCGACTTCCGATACATATAGGTGCCATTGGAGGGGGCGCAGCCCACCGGTAATCCGAACTCCTGCTTGACGAGACGATTGCCTATCAATGAGAAAGCGGTGAGCGGTAAGCCCATCACCGCTGTGTCCACCAAGATGCTCTCAAAGTTCCCTTTCTCTACCAATGGTAGCAGCTTATGAAGCGCCTTCGGCCTGCCTCGAGGACCCATATCCTCTACATCAAACGCCTGGACAACAACATGCTTGATACCCATTTCCTTGATTTCCGCCACCTGAGCTTCGATGTCCTCATCCCAGGGAGTGATGCTGTTGTAAAGGAAGCGGTCCTGCAATCCCAGCCCAGCTATATAGCGTGCTGCCTCCACTCTTGGCTTCTGGACCCACATGTCTATGGCAAAAGGCATGTCGGTAACACTGATTAAAAAATCAACATAGACCTTCATCTCATCGGCTTTATTAGCCACCATAGCCACCATGCCAGGCACACCTGTCTCCTGGGAAAGCCTCTCCATCTCGTGGATCCGCTCCTCAGCTTCCTTTTTGTTGAACTTGCGGTCCTTCCTGCTTTCAATAAGTGTGTCTCCCTTCTGGAACATGCTGCTGATTAGGAGCGGAGCATTCTCTCCTGGCTGCCCACCTACCTTTACACCACCAATGTTGAAAACCTTCTGTTCTGAGTCATACCTAAACATTTAATAATACACCTCCTTTCTTAAGTTTACTTCGTTGCCTTCTCAGGGAGAAGATGATTTAAATGAGGGAAATCATCCTTCATATGAGGAATCCACATAGCCTTACCGAAAACCTTGTCAAAATCCGTCTCCACGGTTAATTCTATATATTCCACCTGTCTTGCTATCCAGTCGGCTTCTTTCCTCTTGTCCACATCTAGCAGAGCTACGCGTGCTCCATCACCAGCGGCATTACCCACTGAATAGACATTCTCCAGATCACAATCGGGGAACATTCCGAGAACGGCAGCCGATTCCTTATCAATGTAACTGCCGAAGGCTCCAGCTAGAATAACTTTATCCACTTTCTCTATACCCAAATGACGCATCATCAGCTTGGCGCCGGAATACATTGCCCCTTTAGCTAGCTGGATATTCCTGACATCCTCCTGGCAAGCTACAATATCCTGCCCAATGGAGGTTTCATCCGCCCAGGCAACCACATACTCTGGACCCTGCTCTGTAACACGCACACGAGGAGTATCCAAATCCTTGTTAAAACGTCCAGTATGATTAATAATACCCGCCAGGAACAATTGGGGCACAACATCAATTATTGCCGAGCCGCAGATACCATTAGCTCCGAGGCTGTCCTCACATTCTGTGTTCCAGTCTTCCCTACCGATAACCTTGAAGCTCGCCTCCTTAGTCTCTGGGTCTATCTTTATCCTCTCAATAGCACCCGGAGCGGCACGACAGCCAAACCTTATCTCGGCTCCCTCGAACGCCGGTCCAGTGGCACAGGATGAAGAGATAAGCTTATCTCGGTTGCCCAAGATTAGCTCACCATTAGTACCAATGTCAATAACAAGTTCCATAGAATCCTGGTCGTATGGTCTCTCGGCGAGGAGCACCCCCACATTATCCGCCCCGACAAATCCTGCCTCTATGGGAAGTATATGAACATAAGCCCCCGGGGCTATCTTGAGTCCCAAGTCTCTAGCCTTTATATCTACAGAGCGGTGTCGTGCCGGAGGGAATGGAGCCATGCCGATATAGCGAGTATCAAGAGCCATAAAGAGATGATGCATACAGGTATTGCCGACAGCGGTCATATCAACTATATCACGCCGCTTGATGCCCGCCTGAGCGGCCGCTCTTCCGCAGAGTTTATTGAGACCCTTAACAATCTCCCGGCACATTATCTCGGCGCCGTCTTTGTGGGTCATATTGTAGGTGATACGGGACATCACATCTTCGCCGTAAATTACTTGCGGATTCATCATGGATTCAGTGGCTACTACCTCTCCACTAGCCAACTCGCAGAGGTAAGCAGCTACGGTGGTGGTGCCTATATCTATAGCTATACCATAACTCTTTTCTACACGCCCGGGCTCAATCAAGATAATCTCTTTATCCATCCATACCGATGCGGTTACCTTCCAGTCGCCCTCACGCACCACTTCCTGTTCGGTCAGCAGCGCCTGATAGTCAAGGTTGAGGTCTTTTAAGCCATACTGCTTAGTAAGTTCCGCATGCATACGCTCAAAGTCGCCCAGCGTGTCCTCCAAGGTAGC
>CAZMJZ010000070.1:0-6603 GCA_964566845.1 uncultured Dehalococcoidales bacterium
GGGGGTTTGGAGGTTATGTCATAGACTACCCGGTTTACTTCGGGTACCTCATTAACTATGCGATTGGAAATCCGAGCCAAAACATCGTAGGGGAGGCGTGACCAATCAGCAGTCATCGCATCCTCGCTGGTTACGGCACGAATGGCAACTAGATAGCCGTAGGTTCTATAGTCCCCCATTACCCCTACCGATTTTACATCGGTGAGAATGGCGAAGCTCTGCCATAATTGCCGGTATAGCTGTGCCTTTTTAATCTCATTCATTACAATCCAATCAGCCGCCCTCAGTATCTCCAGCTTCTCCTTGGTTACCTCACCAATGATGCGAATAGCCAGGCCTGGTCCGGGGAATGGCTGTCGCCACACCATCTCTTCAGGCAGACCAAGCTCTAATCCTACCTGACGAACCTCATCCTTAAATAAGTTTCGCAGAGGCTCGATCAGATTAAGTGTCATCTTCGGTGGCAATCCACCAACATTATGATGGGTTTTTATCTTAGCTGAGGCACTGCCCGATGAGGCACTTTCAATAACATCGGGATAAAGTGTGCCCTGAGCCAGGAAGTCAACCTTGCCTATTTTATTAGCTTCCTCTTCAAACACAGTGATAAATTCCTCGCCTACAACCTTACGCTTCGTCTCAGGGTCAGTTACTTCTTTTAATCGGCTAAGGAATCTTTCACTAGCATCAACATAAATAGTATTCATGCCTAAATTAAGTCGGAAGATATTAAAGGTTCTTTCTACCTCCTCACGACGCAGTAGCCCATTATTAACAAAGATGCAGGTAAGCTGGTCACCGACAGCACGGTGGATGAAGGTGGCGACTACTGCCGAATCGACCCCGCCCGAGAGGGCACAAACTACCTTGCCTTTGCCTACCTGCCTTTTGATTCTAGCTAGGCTGTCATTGATGAAGTTACCCATCGTCCAGTTTCCCTGGCAACCACAAACTCGATAGGCGAAGTTTCTCAGGATAGTCTTTCCCTCAGGGGTATGGGCAACCTCAGGATGAAACTGGAGACCGAATATTCCTTCATTACCCATAACAGCAACAGGTGAATTTTCGGTATAGGCTAAGGCTCGGAAACCGGAGGGTATTTCTTCAATCTTATCAGCGTGGCTCATCCAAACGGGGGAGGAGGAAGATAAATCAGCAAATAAGGGTGAGTCCATATCACTAAGGTGAAGGATAGCGTGACCATACTCATGCTTTGTCCCTGGTGAAATCCTTCCGCCTAGCTGATGGATCAGAACCTGCATCCCGTAGCAGATACCCAATATTGGTAAATGGCTTTCATAAATATAGGTTGGAGCTAGAGGGGCACCGGGTTGGTAGACACTGGCTGGTCCCCCAGAGAGGATAAACCCCTTGGGATTTAGTGGGGCTATCTTTTCCCAGGGGGTATCATAAGGGAGTAGCTCGCAATACACCTGGCATTCGCGTATGCGTCGGGCAATTAGCATGCTGTATTGTGAGCCGAAGTCAATGACAATAATTGTTTCACGCTCAGCCGGGGATATAGCTTCCTTTGACGCAATGGACTGCTCACCGCTTATCTCCTTGGCAATTTCAAGGTAGGTAGAGACTTCAATATCACCGCTGGTAGTTACTCGGCGGCTTTTACTTGGGATTTGTTTTGACTTACCCTTATCCATTTGTCAAAGATTACCACTGTAATATGCTATCGTCAAGCCAATGGCCATAACGGACGAGGAGAAAGTCCGCAGGGGCTGTTTATTAAGGATAGATTTAAGGGTGAGATCGGTGGTAGAAAGCTAGTCGGTGCCATGGGCATTAAGGCTCTAGCTGCTCTGAATTAGCTTAATACCAAGTTTAGTTATATTTAAGGTATAAAAGGGGCAGCTTAAAGCGCTCTCCTTCCGCTAGTGGTCTGTGTTGAAGATGAGACCTCCAGTTAATCAAAAGATTGGAGGAGGAGAACACAGATTAAAAACTTATATTCCGATAAATGATGAAAGTCAGACTAATACCTGGCTAACAGAAGCTGCACTCCCATAGTAGCCACACCGGTGTGATAGGACAAAAAAAAGAACCGTCATACCGGTTTTCTAATTTCACTACTCTTGTTTCTTTGCACCTTACCTTTGCCATGCTCCAACCTCCAGTCTTTTGTTTTAAATATAATTGCTTTGAGTCTGGCTGCCTAGCTTCAGGATAAAGTCTTTTTGAAGAGTTGCTAAACAATATCGGGTTTTTAGGTGAAATTGCTCCAGCGTGTAGTAAGGACGAGATGATAAAAACCCATCATATTGCTTATTATGAGGGTAGGCTAGGCTTTTTTCATCTACAGTTCCTTTCCCCCTGGAGATTTAAAGGTCATTGTAGACTTCTATTACTGAATTTGAAACTTGTGGCTTATCCGCTCTAGACTCTGTTGTTGCTTGGGGCCATTCCACATATTGGGATAATGGACTAGTCCGTATTGATATAGTTGTAAGTACGCTCGAAATATGTATACCCATCGACATTCGGCATGTGGATGCGTGTTTAAGCGAATTGTTAGGGAGTGGATGGAAAGACTACTAGAGTCTAAGATACGCCAGAGTCCTACTGATGTCCCCCTATGGTTGCTCCTCTGATGGAATCAACCCTTGGCGGTAAGCTAAGGCTACAGCATGGGCTCTATCGTTGGCATTTAATTTACGGAGAATAGCACTGACATGATTCTTTATAGTTTGTTCGCTGATTCTTAGAGTGAGCGCAATCTGCTTATTTGATTGACCTTCGGCAATAAGATTCAAGACGTGTGTTTCGCGATGAGTGAGAGGTGCAAGTACAAACTTGAAAGCATTGTCTATGGAGGATGTGTCTTTAAATCGCTTCAATACATGCTCGGCTACCTTAGGTCTAGTCATGAAGTGTTCATTTATGGGGTATTCACCCCGAGAAACCCGTATTATTGTGCTAATTAGCTCTTCGCTGCTGGTGCTCTTACTTAAGAAGGCTACGGCTGCGCTTTTAATAATCTCGAAAAGCTCTGTGTCACTAGGATTAGGGCTTAACATTACTACTTTACAATTAGGGTAGTGCAGTGAGATTTTTCTACCCAACTCAAGTCCGTTGGTAGTACTCAGGTCGGAGCCTAACAACACAACATCGGGTAGCTCGGCATCAATCAGTGCCAGTGAGTCCTCAGGTGTGTCACAATCAAGAATCTTAAAGTCAGATTGATGAGAGAGTGCCTGGCGCACACCAGCTCTAAAATACGGCTGGTCATCGATTATCATTACAGTAATTTTATTCATGTAGCTCTTTCTGACTGAAATAATATCTTTAGACGGGATTTACCGTCTTCCGTTACTTAGTTTACCGATCAGACCGTTAAAAGCCGCGTCTCTACGTTTACTTTTTCATACTTCCAATTAAGCAATACGTTGGAGGATTGGCACACACTCATCTATGAATCGTTTTTTATTTTCTAAATATAACTAATCCCCTGAATCTTTAAGTTAAAACGGCAACACCACTGACAATAACTCAATATCTCGGCTGTTCCTTCTTGCCGTAATTCTACACTTAAAATTGCCAATATTCAACAAATGCGGATTGCAGGCATCTAACCAATTACGATATAGCGCATATTTGTCTAACCATTCGGTTCCCCTCTATTTAAGTACTAATGACCTTCATGTAGCATTTTTACTCTTCCGCAATACGGTTTTATTATGCCTTCTGCATTGACCCAAGGCACCAAATAAGGTTTCTACTGTTGACTATCTCTTGGCGCTGTTGATACAGGTCGTCCTCTGCTTACTATGCGAGATTACTATATCGCTTGTCACTGCCACCAATGCAACATATTGGCTGTGTATGATAGTATTATTGAAGAAATCCAGCAAAACGATATTACTGAGGTAAACATAGACGGAAAAGGCATAAGGTGAGACATAAACTATGAACTCCGTAAAAAACAACCCGACTTTTTGGGGGAAAGAACCTGTTCAACTAAGGTTTGGAACTAGCGGTCTCAGGGGATTGGTTGTAGATATGACTGACCTGGAATGCTACATTAATACGAAAGGTTTTATTGAATACTTAATAGAAATCGGCAATATTTATACAGGAGATACGATATGTATCGCCGGTGATTTACGCTCTTCGACCAGAAGGATTATGACGGCGGTGACCACAGCGATAGAACATTCGGGATGCAAGGTAGATAATTGTGGTCTAATTCCAACGCCGGCGGTTACCTATTATGCCACGCAAAAGGGTCAAGCCAGTATAATGGTTACCGGTAGTCATATTCCCGATGACCGAAATGGCATAAAATTCAACAGAAAGGACGGGGAAGTATTAAAAACTGATGAAACCGGAATACTAGCCAAAGTGGCCCGTGTTAGACGAGAACAATACTCTGAGAGGGAGGAGGCAACCCCGTTTGATAAGAAGGCTATGCTTAAAAAGCCAAGCCCCCTGCCTGACGTTAACCAAGAAGCGAGTGCAGCTTATGTCCACCGGTATCTTGCTTCATTCTCTCCTAACTACTTTTCCGGCAAGACGATTATTGTTTATCAACATTCTGCTGTAGGCAGAGATATGTTAGTTCATGTGCTGGAAGGTCTTGGAGCTCAAACCATCCGGGTGAACAAAAGTGGCCGATTTGTGGCAATAGACACGGAGAATATAACAACTCAGGACAGAGAATTTTGCAGGGACTTAGCTGATAAGTACAGACAAAAAGATATATTCGCTATAGTATCAACCGACAGTGATAGTGACCGACCGCTTATAGCCGATGAAAAAGGAGAATTATATCGAGGGGATGTCTTAGGTATTGTGGTTTGTCAGTACCTGAATGCTCAATTTGCCGCGGTTCCTATAAGCGTTAACCGCTCAGTAGGTATTCACCTTGAAAAGAACGGAGTAGTGTTAAGGTACACAAAGATAGGTTCACCTTACGTAATTGAGGCCATGAATGAGGCAATTGGTCAGGGCAAATCTTCTGTGGTTGGCTGGGAGACCAACGGTGGCTTCTTAACCGGCACTGATTTCTTAATTAACGGCAACATAGTGAAAGCTCTCTCAACCAGGGATGCATTTCTGCCAATTCTTTGCGCACTGGCACAGGCAACAAAGAGGAATATACCCGTTTCTAAACTTTTCTCGGAACTTCCTCAATGGTATACCGATACTGGTCTTATTGATAACTTTCCTCAAGAAACCGGACGGAAGGTCATAAAACATTTCCTACCGCCGCGGGAAAGTAATATCCAGCAAGTCGACTTTGAAGCCGGAACGATGAAAGTTACTGACGTCGCTGACAGGACTTGGGTATTGGATTCAGAGAATCCTATTTACAAGGCACTATCAGGCAACAAGGCAAAACTGGAGCGCTTTTTTAATTCAAAAACTGGTTTTGATAGTATTGTACATATCAACTATGTAGATGGAATAAGAATCACGTTTGTTAATGGAGATGTAGCACACTTAAGGCCTTCTGGCAACGCTCCCCAATTCAGGGTTTATTCAAATGCTAATTCCCAAGAAAGAGCCAGTGAAATCGTTCAATTATGTATATCTGAGCCTGATGGTATTGTCCAGCAAATGGAGAGGGAACTGAGCTGAGAGGAGATATGACTGATGTTGTTAATAGTGAAGCCTAGATTGCCCCATTTTTTTCTTAGAGAAAACAAGATATAATTAGAAAATCCTCGGCATGCTATTTCAGAAGGAGGTCTATGAAATAGTTATCATAGATGGCGATTTGATGAATTGGCTTACTCAATCTTCTAGTCAGAAAACCTAACGTACAGCCCATGCTAGTTTGCCGTCTCTCAGCCTCCAGCATTTTAGCCTCTCTTTCAACTCATTATTCGAGACTTGTCTTGACTTAACTTGTCCATTTATTAGAGATTACTACTATTTATTCTAGTCGAGGCTTAATAGTCTTTACCAGCTCACTTATATGAATCCTAGGTCACCGTAGCAAGGGCTAACCTCAATCCCCTGTGTGCCAAACTTGGTAATTAACGGCAGTATTAAGAGCAATGTGCTGATTACTGCTGGCACGAGGTAAATGCCCCAATCCTTTCCACAGTTGAACCATCCGAGCGTTCCTTCAGCATGAAAGGAGCAAAAAGGCAGGTGACTATCACAAGTGTGAGAAAGACACCAAGGGCTCGTCGTGGTTTGTTCGCTTCTGTGAACCACCAGTCCCACCATGATATTGGCTTACCTGCAACTCGTAGCTTCTTGAGAACGTCATTGTAGGGTTGTCTTACTCTATTTCAGCTTTATCTGTGCTTTTTTTGACTAGGTATCTAGAGCGAGTAATCACGTCTTCAGCTTCATCACTTCGCTTCAACCAAACCAATGCTGTTCCTCTGTCGAACAGGTAAAGATGGTTTATTTGTCTCTGCAAAGCTGAGTTAAAGCATGCCAAGGCATCGTCATATCGAGCTCCTTCCATTAGAATGACGCCTTTCATATTATATAAGTCGGCATTTTCTGGCTCAAGCTGGATAGCCTTGTCAATAGGCTCCAATGCCTCATCATAGCGGTTAAGGTTTTCCAGAATGATGGCTTTCAACCCCCAGTAGCCGGCATCTTCTGGCTCAAGCTGGATAGCCTTGTCAA
>CAZMJZ010000071.1:0-6575 GCA_964566845.1 uncultured Dehalococcoidales bacterium
ACCTGATAAGACTGAGGACTATGGTTCTCTACCAACCTCACCCCCTTTATCTCCCTCTCCTTCCCAAGGAGATGGAGAATAGATTTTAGAGAGTGGCGAGGCCCCTCTCTTACTTATACTCCCCTTTCCCTTAATGAATTATAAGGGAAGTGGATCAGGGGGATAGGTTTCAAAACATTCTCTTTATAGCTAAATTGACAGCAATGCCACTCATAACTATGATGAGTCAGAGAGTGATGAAAAGAGCATAAGGTAAAACTAGGAGAGCTAAATAAATGAAAGGAGTAAGGTCAAGTTATGATAGTCAAAATCAAATGCCCTAAGTGTGGCACCGAAGGTAGTTTTTCCCTGGCTGACTCAAGTTATGAGGGTCCATACCGCTGCTGGAAATGCAGAGAGCTCTTCACCATTAAAATGGAAAATAATGAGCTTAAGTCTTGCCAACCCCTTAGCCAGGAGGAATTCAACCGACAGCAAGAAATAGAAGCCCTGAAAGCCAAATTCAAACAGCGCTAACTTATAAAGGAAATACAGATTCCCGATAAAGTTCTCATCTTTGACAACCGAATAATGAATGGAAAGAAAATACTAATAGGTGGAATGATTTTTACCATATTAGTTTTGCCTAGCGGGTGCGTTACCTCACCTGAAATCACGGGTGAAGAAATTAGCATCAAGCAATTTACGTTACTTACCGAAGACGGCGTAACTATAAGCGTGAGCCATTTTCTATATAATCAACCAAACGTTTGCATACTGGCTCATGGTTTTATGGGGAGTAAACACCGACCTTACATTAAAACTCTTTCGGAAAGGTTGTCTAAATATTTTGACATAATAACCTTTGATTTTCGTGGACACGGAGATAGTCTCGGTGTTTTTAATGGCTTGGACGAACTTTACGATATAAAAGCAGTTGTAGATTATGCAAAAAACAGCGGATACAATAAAGTTGTCTTGGTAGGATTTTCTTTGGGTGGAATTGAGGGCATTTATGAAGCGGCAAAATTTCATAATATTGATGCCTTAGTTACCGTCAGCACTCCGGCTAATGCTGAAATAATTGAATCCACGGCGAAATGGTTATTTTCGCTAGTCACCAATAAGTTCGGAAGGATGGTGCTACAGCCGTGGGTCAGATTAGATAATACTCCCGAATTTCCCAAACCGGTAACGGTAATAGACCAAGTTTCACCAATTCCACTACTTATAATTCAAGGCACAGAAGACATTTTGGTTGATACTGAACAGGCAGAAATGCTCTATGAGAAAGCGAAAGAGCCAAAAGATTTGGTAATTGTAGAAGGAATGGGACATCCCCCAAAATTAAACGAGGAATTTTACGATACAGTAGAAAAGTGGCTAGAAGAATTATTGAAGCAGTAAAACGATAATTCCAGGCATAATTGGGCACAGTTTTCCTCAGAGGAGTCCCCATAGATATAGCAAATATCAAGCTAATGTCGGCTATTAGCTTAGCTGGTTAGTGACTGACTTATTCCAGCATTTGGCTTAATTTCATAGCGCACACCGCTAAAAATGAATTGGGCAGTGCTAAGTCCCCAACCAATAAGCGCAGTAATGTCAAGTCTACTAATTAATCCTGTCCAGATAAACCAGTTTATTGTTGTCGTCAGATACTAGACACAGCCGCAAATAAGCAGGAACCAAACAACTATTGGGGTGAGCTTTGAAAATAGATGACATTATCCCCCTTACCCTTTCTGCTTTTATTCTATTATATGCCTATAGCATCCTAACACTGATTGTTAAAATATTTGTCTATCATACCTATAGACATAGCGTTCAATACTATGTTTAAATTAGCTATTAGACATGAGACAAGGGGGAGTGACCTGTGGACATTGACTGGGGTGAAATAGGTAAAGTTGTAGGCTATGTAATACCAGTAATTATACTCCTTGTGGTTAATGTGTTGTTTAGGAAGCAGCAGGAACAGAAGAGAAGGCTATCCGTGGTTCGAAGTCTGCTATCCGAGATAGAGTATAATCAGAAGCATATGGAAGCCCTTTCCTTAAAGTGGCAAATTAAGAAGTTTAAGACAGGGCATTGGCAGAGGAATAAGGATAAAATGGATTACATAGACCAGAGCCTGCACGTCACCCTGACTGGTACTTATGAAATTGCTGAGGAGTTTAACCGGGATATAGAGGCGGCTAAAAAGTATAAATCGACAAGTTACCTAGCCAGTATTCAAGTGGATAGACTAAAAGAGCCACTGTCTAAAAGTAAGCAGGGGCTTGAAGAGTGGCTACAGCTAAATAAGGGGAGGAAAGAGCCAGTCAAAGAAGATGGTGATTTTATCTCCTAAGACCCCATTGTGAGCTTATTTAGCTTTATCATGACTTGTAACCTATAAACGGTAGCTATTGGGCAATACGGTAGAGGGCTATGCCCCATTTTCTGGAGTGAGCTTGCCTTAGATGTTGAAGGTGTGTCTGAAATGAGGTTGAGGCAGTATTTTCGACGGACATCAAGGTGGCGTCTTCCCTATTATCTGTGTAATAGCCACGGCGTGAACCTATCTGGGTGAAGCCATACTTGTAATAAAGGCTCTGGGCAGCGGTGTTAGAGGCACGTACCTCTAGGGTAATGAGTTTGGCATTTAGCTTAGTAGCCAGGTCTATAATTGATATGAGCAATAACTCTCCTATTCCCCGGCGGCGGTAGAGTTCACGTACTGCGATATTGGTTATGTGGGCTTCACCAGCCATAATCCAGAAGCCAGCGAAACCGACAATATTTTGTTTACTTGACGGGGGCATTTCAGTATCAAATAAACGGTTATGGTTAAATAACTGTCTCATCTTGAACAGTAGTCCGGTGCGGTGTTTGGCTGGTGCAGCTTTTACCTCTGGCTCGCCAACCGTTTCCTCATTATAAGCTACAATATAGTGGGCTAACCGGTTTTGCAGTTCATGCTGATAGTTAATCGGCGCCCATAAGGTAGGGAAGGCTTCACGGTCAATCTCGGTAACTTGGGCAATGTCTTCTTTGCGCATTAGGCGTACAGAGCAAGGCAAGCTTATATCCCCCCCATAAAAGTTTTACTTTTAGAATTATTGTAGCACACTATATTTCTCGATGGTATCTAAAACCTATCTTTTCAAGGCTTCTTTCGTTATACTATATGCACAGGATAACGCCATAATTACTGTTAATAACAGGGAGTTGTCAGGTGCAAGATGAGGAGAGCCTGGTCCAGCGGGCGCAACAACGTGACCAAGGGGCTTTCGCCCAGTTGTACGAGGGGTATTTTGACAGGATTTATCGTTACGTGGTTCTCAGAATAGGAAATGAGATGGAGGCGGAAGATGTAACTCAGCAGGTTTTTCTCAACGCACTGCGATCCATTTCTTCCTTCAGGTGGAAAGGAGTACCTTTCTCAGCTTGGTTATTTCGCATTGCTCATAACCAGGTGGTTGACTACCTGAGGAAGAAAACAAGGCAGGCTACTGAGTCCTTTGATGAGTCGTTGGCTATTAATAAGAGTGACCCCTGGCTAGAAGTCGAGCAGAGGCTTGACATTGAGCAGTTAATATTAGCTACTAAGCGGTTAACTAAGGCACAGCAGGAAGTAATTGCCTTGCGTTTCGTTAGTGAGCTGTCTACTGCCCAGGTGGCAAAGGTTATGGGCAAAAGTGAGGGAGCGGTAAAGGCATTACAACATAGTGCAATAGTAGCTCTACGCAAAGCATTATCGGTGGGATATGATATTGAAAAAGTCTAGGGAATTCAATGATATTCTAGATGAATGCCTAGAGCGGTTGGTTAAGAGCGGAACCCTAGAGGAGTGTCTGGCGAGTTACCCTGAGCTAGCCGTGGAGCTTGAGCCATTACTCCAGACGGCTATGGCAGCCAAGGAGGCGTCAGTTATTCAACCCCGACCAGAGTTCAGAGCCAAAGCTAGAAACCAATTCCACTCAGCACTTCAGGCAATGGAGTCTAGGGAAAGTCACCCTTTCTTTAGCTGGCAACGGCGGTGGGTAACTGCAGTAACCGTTGTGCTTGTTCTCCTGTTGGCTGGGGGTGGCACAGTAGTGGTAGCTAGCAATAGTATGCCCGATGGGAATCTCTATCCGATAAAGCTGGCAACAGAGCAAGTATGGTTAGCCCTAACCCCTTCCTCTTTAGGTAAGGCGGAAGTGTATACTAATCTGGCAGATAGGAGAGTGGCAGAGATAGTTTATATGGCTGGGGAAAATAACCCGGAGCAGGTCGAGGAGGCTATCCAGCGTTTGGATAATCACCTAATAATGTTAGCACGCTTGGTTTCAGCTCAGAGGAAAGGGGTCGACACACTCCTTGCACCGTCTGAGCAAGCAGGGGCTGGCAATGATGTCCATATTCAAACTAATGGTCGGGGCAGGCTCAGGATAATGATAGCTCGTTACGCTATTAATCACCCGGCTGCTCTTCAGGCGGCACTAGAGAAATCGCCAGAGTCGGTTAAACCCGCCCTCCGCCGGGCAATTGCTGTATCGGTAGCTGGCTATGATAAAGCCCTTATGGCTTTGGATTAGCCACAAACACCAATTTCCAAAACATCTTCCAGCCTCTACTAACCAATTGGCGACTTCTTCGTTATATATTAATAAGGGTAAATTTTTAGCAGGAGGTAGATAATGAAAAAGAACTGGTTATTGGCTGTAAGCCTAGCATTGGTGTTAGCCATGGTTGGCTTGTGTGCTTGCACCACCGCAGAACAGATAAACTTGGTCAGCCAGCAGGAGGGTATCCAGGTAACCGGCAGAGGCGAGGTGATGGCGGCGCCTGACATTGCTACCTTGAGGCTGGGAATTGTTGCTGAGGCAACAACTGTAGCTGAGGCACAATCCCAGGCGGAGGAAGCGATGGGCAAGGTTAAGACAGCCTTAATTGACAATAGCATAGCTGAGAAGGATATTCAAACCCAGTATTTCAGCATTCGCCAGATAAAAAGAGAGGTTGAGCCACCAAAGTATGGGGAGGAAGAAGAGGTCGTGGGTAGCTATCAGGTAACCAATATGGTAACTGCCAAGATAAGGGACATAGATAAGGCTAGCAACATTATTGACGCTGTAGCTGAGGCTGGAGGTGACCTCACCCGTGTAGAGGGCATAAGCTTTTCCGTGGATGACCCATCAGCCTATTATGAGGAGGCAAGACAAACAGCAATGGCTGATGCTGAAGATAAGGCGGAACAACTGGCTGAATTGGCTGGCGTCACTTTAGGCAAGCCGACCTATATCTCAGAGGGCGTCTCATATCCTATATACACACGCGATTATAGTTATGAAATGGCAGGAGCAGCACCTGAGACACCCATTAGCCCTGGGGAGATAGAGATCAGCCTTACTGTTCAGGTAACCTATGCTATCCTAGGCTGATGAAGAATCTTTACATAGAAGGTAGACCTATGAAGGTATTAAAAATAGCTGGAATGTCAATCCTAGCTCTCGGTTTGGTGTTAGGTGTAGCAGTTCCTGGGCTGGCAGCCTCATATTCAGCCTTGCCTCAGGCTGGTAATATGCCACCTGAAGTATTGAGAGGTCGTGTCGTTAGTATTGACGAGGAATCCTTTGTTATTCATTCTCACGAGCAGAAGCTTGTCATATCAGTAAATGGCGATACCAAATACTTCAAACTGTATGTCCCAAGGAGGCTGGTGGCTTTGGTTCAACACCGAATGCAACTGATGCAACCTGAAATCCAACAGGAAATAAGGGTTAAGGAGTCAGCGAGAAACCAGATGCCTCAACTAAAGAAAAGGACTATGGATATACTTAAGCATCAGCCGAACCTGAAGCAACTTCGTTTCCTTGGCGAAGAGACTACCTTTGGGGACATTGCCGTCGGCGACCGAGTAACAGTGAGAGCGGTGTGGGGAGAAGATAGCTATCTGGCAAAGGCAGTAGTAATTATAAAACCAACCACTTACGCTCATGTCATCGGCACTATATCTAATATAGATGAGGCGGCTATGGAAATTACTATTGAGCCGCTATCAAGTTCAAGCGCTGAAGACGGAGGGATTATCCTTGCCTACGATAGTCATACTATTTTTATCCTGCGTGGCACTCCCGGTTTGCAAGAGAGCGACAAGGTAGTAGCTATCTATATGGAAAGGGATGATGGCACTCTGTTAGCTAAGAGAGTGATGTCAGGCGTGGAGTAACTTGAACCAGCCCAGTAAGTAAATCTGTATATATATCTCAACTATCAAGCGGGGAATCTCACTAAGAGATTCCCCCTTATTTTGCCCATCATTCACTCTATCTTTATGTTAGCATAGCGTTCCCACTCACTATAAACGCAGCCGCAGTATTGCTGGCGGTATAGATTTAACCCCTTAGTCATGTGGCGGCTATCTGAGTAGCGTTTTCTTAGGTCAGCATATAGGAAATCTACACCCTTTCCCTCGACCGACTTATTACCGATTTCTCTGAGTAGGTCATGTTTCTGGTGAGGACTGATAAGTAAAGTGGAGGTGATGGCGCTAAAACCCATCTGGTGAGCGATTTCAGCCGTTTTTGATAGGCGAAGCTCAAAGCAGTATTGGCAGCGCTGGGATT
>CAZMJZ010000072.1:0-4390 GCA_964566845.1 uncultured Dehalococcoidales bacterium
CCTTGTAACCAAAGCTTTTGAGCCAAGCTGATTGCCTGATAGAGAACCGTTGCCGCCTTTCGTTCCTCAGGATTAAGATAGGTGTTGCGACTACTGATAGCTAGACCATCGCGCTCGCGCATTGTAGGAACAGTAACCATTTCCAGGTTCATATTAAGCTCAGCCACCATCTTTTTGATAACCACTAGTTGCTGGGCATCCTTTTGTCCAAAATAAGCTCTGGTTGGTTGGATAATATTAAATAGCTTGGCGACCACGGTGGTAACACCCCTGAAGTGACCGGGGCGTGATGCGCCTTCCAGTCGTTCGGTAATTTTTCCCACCTCCACCCAGCTATTGAACTGCGGCGGATACATCTCATCTTCCGAGGGCATAAAGACAATATCAACCCTTTCCTTTGCTAATAGAGCCAAATCATGCTCAGGGTCACGGGGATACTGGCTGAAATCTTCCTGGGGACCAAATTGAGTTGGATTGACAAATAGACTAACCACTAGTGAGAAGTTTTCGGTTCTAGCCCATCTTATTAAAGCCAAGTGACCCTCATGCAAATAGCCCATAGTAGGAACAAAGCCAACCGGCTCGGCCAGCTCCAACCTTAGCCGTTTCATGTCATCTATTTTTTCAATGACTTTCATAGAGGACCTTTACCTCACCCCCTTAATTCTTATAACCCTATCCCCTGTATCCCCTTCCCCTTATCAAGTGGAAGGGGAAGATTATATAAAGAGGGGCTTCGCCCCTCTTAGACACCCCTTACCGAAGCAGGCTTCATCTTTCTTTAAGTTTCCTTGTTCTGGGGTGGAAATAAAGTGGTTTTGGTTTCGATCAGCTTCAACTCTTAATGTATGATAAATCTTCCTTCCTATGGAAATGGGTTTTCTTTTCTTTATAACCGCACAAGTTCCACCACTCGCCTAGATGACGTCTTTCGTGACACACGTAACCGTTATCTAGCAGAATTCTTTTGACTTTGAACAGGAAATGCCAGCCCTCTTCATCTGGTGGTTTCAATATGTAGAAAGGGGGATAAGGCACAGCACTTCCCCCTCTGGTCTCAAATTCCGCAATCTCAAGAACCTTTGTTGTATCTATCACTCTTTCTAAACCTCTCTTTGTAAACGACTATTCAGCGAAATGAGCTTATTTAGCTAGCTCAGCTAATATGCTCTCATCCATAGAGAAGCTCTGCTTATCAGTGGGGAAGCTGCCTGATTTTACCTCATTATCATATTCAGTAACTGCGTTTCGGATAATATCGCTGAGCTTGGCGTATTGCTTGGCATGCTTGGGGACAAAGTCAGATAAGCTCAAGATGTCGTTTATAACCAGAACCTGACCATCGCAACCTACGCCGGCGCCAATGCCGATAGTAGGAATGCTTATTTTTTGAGTGATAAGTGAAGCTAGCTGCAAGGGGACAGTCTCAAGGACGACAGCAAAGGCTCCAGCCTCTTCCAGAGCCTGGGCATCCTTGAGTAATCTGGCTGCTGCCTCCGGGGTTTTGCCCTGTACTTTATGGCCACCTAGCTGGTGGATTGACTGGGGGGTAAGCCCAATATGACCCAAAACCGGGATGCCACATTCCACAATTCTCTGTACCTTTTCGGCTACGGTTACGCCGCCTTCAAGCTTAACTGCCTTGGCACCACCTTCCTGTATGAAGCGGGCAGCATTTCTGAGGGCATCTTCAACGCTGATGTGGTAGGTCATAAATGGCATGTCGCCAATTACCATCGCTTGTTTGGTACCTCTGACCACGGCTTTGGTGTGGTGTATCATTTCGTCCATAGTGACTGGTATTTCTGACCCATAACCCAGAACTACCGTACCCAGGCTATCTCCGACCAGAATCAGTGATACTCCCACCTCATCAACTATCTTGGCGGTGGAATAGTCATAAGCGGTGAGCATGGTAATTTTCTCACCCTTCTGCTTCATTTCTTTTATTTGGTTTATAGTAATTCTCATTTGTTTCCCCCTTAAATGGGTACAGCTTCAACCATTCGTTCAGCTTCAATGATGGTATTCTTGGCATCAACATATATCACTTTGGGTCTGAAGTGACGTGCTTCATCATCCTCAATATGGCAATAGGAAAGGATAAGGATAATGTCTCCCTTAACCGCTAGTCTGGCAGCAGCCCCATTTATACAGATTTCGCCACTTTCGCCCTCAATGGCGTAGGTAGTGAAACGAGCCCCATTATTTGTGTTTAGCACCTGCACCTGCTCATAGGGGAAAAAGTCAGCTTCATCCATAAGCTTCTTGTCAATGGTAATACTGCCTTCATAATCAAGGTTGACCCTGGTAACCCGGGCTCGGTGGATTTTGCTTTTGAGCATTATTCTCATAGACCTCCTCCTCAATTGATTCTTTGTTTAATCAGGTGGTTTTAGTATATTCTCCAGCTCGTGTGCCTGGTGCTGATTGATTTTGCCCTTTGCCAGAGCAATAGGTATGGTCTGGAGACCAAGCTCTCTATAGGTGGATAGCAAAGTAGGAGCCGTTTTCTGTAAAGCATCGAGGTGCTTTTTAATAGTTCCGTTATCACCACGGGCAATTGGTCCAGTTAGACATTGGGGTATACCGACACTATCAATATTATGAATCGTCCCTCGTAACAACGGGAGCAGCGCCTGAGTAGCCTGGTTCGATGGGATGTTGAAGGTTTGCCATAGGTCGGTAGCTAGCTTAACCAGGGTTACCATATAGTTGCAGACAATGACGGCTGCGGCATGATATATTACCTTATCGCTCGCTTTTATCTCTATCCAGTTACCATCAAGGGTAGTTGTCATATCCTTAAATGTATTTAGTAAAGGCTCTTTAGCCTCCAGGGTAAAGGTTGAGCCTGGTATATTCTCTATAGCCTGTTTTACACTGGCAAAGGTCTGTAAGGGGTGAAAGACGCCAACCTGAGCGCCTAATTTCTTAGCCGGCTCCAGAATGTCAGTTGAATCGGCACCACTACAATGAACCGCACTCTGTCCGGCATGCCACCGAATTTGAGACACCACTGATGCGATAGCATCATCAGGTGTAGTAATAAAGACAAGCTCGCTAGCGTCAACTACATCCTGATTACTATTGAAGGCACGGCAACCATTAATTGCCTCGGCTAGCTTTCTGGTTGAGGCTCGGCTTCTACTGGATACTGCCACTACCTGATAGCCCTTACTGTCCAGCCTTACAGCTAGGGCAGTGCCTACAGTTCCAGCACCGATGAATCCTAATTTGAGCATTTTATTTTTAACTATGCCTGATTTACAAAAAATGCCTTCTCCGATACAGCCAGAGAAGGTATTAAAATGCAGTCTTACACTTTGCCGTCTCGGTCATATCAGATCCAAGCGACTAATATTGCCATAGTAATTTTACTATAAAGGCTCACCGCCAACTGGTCGATGGCTAATAACTTACTACTAATTTTAATTATATCCGTCTATTCTCAATTTTGTCAACAACCTCTGCAATAGAGGCGTTGAGGAGAAAGAGTGGTCTATATTAGTCCCCTATCAGGTATTCTATCTTTAGCATATAGTATCCTAAACACTTAAGTAGAAACGTGTGCTATAATTCGGACTACAAAAGGTGAATGTCCAAGATTATTAACCTAGCCCATAGAATCGAAAAACAGCTACCGGCTGAGCTAGTTGACTTTATGCGAGCTGCCGGTGAGAATGCTGCCAGCCAAGGGCAGGGCCTGTACCTTGTCGGCGGTGTGGTTCGTGACTTGCTCCTTGGACAAACCAACCTTGACCTTGACCTGGTGGTAGAAGGTAGTGCTATAAATCTAGCGCAGGAGCTAGCCTATATTAGCCAGGGGAAAATCACCACCCACCCCCGCTTCAATACAGCTAAACTCCAGTGGAATAAATGGAGTGTTGACCTGGCTACCGCCCGCTCCGAAACCTACGCTAAACCGGGAGCCCTACCCACTGTAAAGCTTGGTTGTCTTAGTGATGACCTTTCCCGCCGTGATTTCACCATCAACACCATGGCTATTCATCTCGACCCCAGTCGCTACGGCGAATTGATTGACCTATATGGTGGCAGGGATGACCTCAAGCATAAGGTTATCCGAGTTCTACACGAAAAAAGCTTTATTGATGATGCCACCCGCATCTGGCGTGGTTTGCGTTATGAGCAACGACTAGACTTCCAACTGGAACCAAATACCCTACAGCTACTAAAACGAAATGTATCCATGCTGGATACCATTAGTGGCGACCGAATACGGCATGAATTGGAACTTATCTTAAGGGAGGAATTCCCGGAGAAAGTCATCCGCCGCGCTGAAGAGCTAAAGGTGTTGCCAGAACTGCACCCGGCTCTAAAGGGCAACGGCTGGCTGGCTGAAAAATTCGGTCAGGCGCGACAACTAAGC
>CAZMJZ010000072.1:4490-6574 GCA_964566845.1 uncultured Dehalococcoidales bacterium
TCTAAAGGGCAACGGCTGGCTGGCTGAAAAATTCGGTCAGGCGCGACAACTAAGCTATCCTAATTCACCGCCGGTTGGACTCTACTTAACCCTCCTAGCTTACCCCTTGACTGATAAAGAGAGTGAACAACTGATTTCACGGCTCAGATTGCCTAAAACATTAGCCCAAATACTGCGGGATACTATCAGCATTAAAAGCAAGCTTCAATCGCTGGCTAACCCTGAAGTTGCCCCAAGTAGTATTTACCACCTCCTCCACGATTGCTCCCCGCCAGCAATTATAGCTAATTCGTTAGCCTGTGACTCCACAGTGGCTCGTCGGAACATCAACCTATTTATCAGCAGGCTTCGTTATGTCAAGCCAGCCCTTAACGGGAATGATTTAGTAAGAATGGGCATAGCCCCTGGTCCCCAGATGAAAGAAATACTCCAGCTACTACACGAAGCCAGACTGAATGGCAAAGTAACCAGTAAGCAGGGTGAGGTGGAGTTGGTAGAGGGGTGGGTACAGTGCCATACTTAATTGCAAATTATTTAAAAGACCGAGGTAACAAAACAGTCCACAAATGACAGTTGACAATTGAATGGGAATACGCCAATATATCTCATTACAACTCGAATGATGTATAGGAGGCATAGGGATTGCGCTTAGTTCAATTTGGAATCCGGCTCGATTTTGCAGAAGAAAGGCGCATATATACAATCGGACAAAGAGTATATGAGGCAATAACTGGCGAGGTTCAAAGTAAAGCCAAGCCGGAATATGGAGAAGGCATTAAACTCCGAGCGACTAAAAGAAAACTGGCGATCCTATGGAATTCTTTATGGTGTGTTATTGCGTTGGAGGATGTATCTAATCTTGATAGGTGTATTGAAACGATTTTAGCAACGCTGGAGCAAATAAGCTCAGCGGCGCCGATATATAAGCTAAATAAAAGGCGTGTCATTACATACTGGATTTTGCCTGCTCCAAATTATGATTTTCCGTCGTTGGGACAGAAGTACAGAGAAAGGATGATAGCTAAAAATGAAATCTCAAGTCTTGCCTATGACTCTAGCGCCGTTTTTGACATTAGGATGGGCGAGTGGATTTTACATCATCAAAGTGGACCAATGTGGCCTCAACAACTATTAGGCGACTATCTACAGTTCAAACCAGATGATATACCCAAAGCCTTTTTATTCTTAGAGGCTAGCATATTAGATGAGAGAGTGGTAGAATATTCAAGTGAGGATACACGCAAGTATCTAGTAGCGTCACTGGATTATTGTAAATCTCATAGTGATGCATTTGATCGAATTTGTGAGGGAATATTATGAGCGCCGAGGCATCATCAATAATAACGGAGAGGTATACCACATGGACGGAGAGATATACCAAATGGGCTGAAGTTGATAATGTCGACATGCCCTTTTTAGAGCCATACCAAGTATCATCAAGTACTAAGGAATCTACAAGGCTTTTGTCCGTATATACTATTTTTTCGGCACTTGCATCTCTGCTAGCTGTATTCTTTGCAATTTCCCTAGTTCTGGCGTTTACCACTCAATATTTCCTCGATTGGGGCAGCGCTCTGGTTGGCTTTTTGGGAACCGCAGGGTTATCGGCTGTAGCATGGTTATCCAAACGAGAAATAGAGTGATAAGTAGTGAACTCCCTTCTCTCTGAAATAGGAAGAGGCGCTGGGGATGCGTTGCGAATTCTTGCACGCAAAGATTTAAAAAAGCCTGCTAATCTGAATGCCTTCATAGATCTCCTACTCTGGCTAGTAGTAATCCTGCTAGCCCTTTTCTGCCCTCAATTGAAGAGTCCGTCTACGATGTTCTATATGGCTTTCACATTAACTCTAATATGCATCGGCTGGTGTATTTTCCACTACACGGTAATACGAATTCTGCGAATTCATCGTCGACGATAGATACTTACTATATAACTGGTAAAGGGTTAATCGTATTGTCTCCTTATAGTTGTTGCTCATTCCACCCCTTCTACACCAGCTAATGTCTCCGTTAAATAACATTCCAATCTTTGCTGTTGGAGGCGAATATCCAGGTCTTCAGCTTCAGTCTTGTCCTCTATCAAG
>CAZMJZ010000073.1:0-6493 GCA_964566845.1 uncultured Dehalococcoidales bacterium
CGATTAGAATTAAAGCTACAGGTCTAATGGCTGAGGCTCTGGAGCATGAAATTGACCACCTCAATGGCATCCTGTATATTGACCATATAGAGAGCCAGGATAAATTACACAAGATTGAGGAATAATTATGGGCTCGACTGGGGCAATAAAAACAATACTGCAATGCGATTTTGATGGCACAATTACTCAAGATGACCAGTCTTTCTTATTACTAGACACCTTTGCTAAGGGGAACTGGAGGCAACTGCTATCAGAGTATAGGGAAGGCAAGATTTCTGTTAGCGACTTTAATACCCAGGCTTTTGTTATGGTTAAAGAAGACAAACAAACCCTGATTGATTTTATCAGAGGTAAAGTTAAAATACGGGCTGGATTCAATGAATTACTGACCTATTGCCGTAGGAATGGTTTTCAGTTCGTTATTGTAAGTAATGGCTTAGATTTCTACATAGACGCAATTTTGAAACACATTGGAGTGAATAACATCAAGGTATTTGCCGCGCAGGCTCATTTTGGTTCCAGAGGCATTGAGGTTAAATATGTGGGGCATGATGGATCTTATTTGGAGAGCCAATTTAAAGATACATATATTAGGTCATTCCTAACAGATGGTTATCGTGTAATATATGTGGGGAATGGTCTCTCTGATATTTCTCCAGCCCGACTGGCTCATTATATTTTCGCCAGGGATGAACTACTAGCCTACTGTAAGGAGGCAAGTCTTAATTGCACGCCCTTTATTGACCTTAATGATGTAGTCAGGGGCTTAAAGCTTTTAGAAAGAGGGTGATGTAGAGATAAAGGATGATGAATAAACAAAGCATTATAGAGAAAGTAATTGGTAGGAATTTTCTCTATAGGTAATGAAAAGCATTACAACAGGGGGGCAAAATGAAGATAACCATCGTTTATGATAATGAAGTGAAGAAGAAAGGGTTAAGAGCCGGATGGGGGTTTTCAGCTCTTATCGAGCGGGAAAGATTTCCGACGATTTTGTTTGACACCGGTGCCGACAGCCCTACACTGCTACACAATATGAAGCAACTGGATATAGACCCAAAGAATATAGGGATAATTGTAATATCGCATGCCCACGGAGACCATACTGGAGGGCTTGATGATATTCTTAGACAGAATGAAACTGCTGAGCTCTATATTCCCATCTCCTTTGGAAGGGCATTCCCGGGGAGAAAGGTAACCATTGTTAGTAAAGACCCGGTTCAAGTTTGTGAGGATGTTTTCACCACTGGCGAGCTTGAAGACATAGAACAGTCTTTGGTACTGAAAACAGAAAAAGGAATATTCGTGCTAACAGGTTGCTCTCACCCGGCAATGAGGGGCATATTAGGTGCCGCCTCAAAGTTTGGTAAGCTATATGGCATCGCCGGTGGCTTTCACGGGTTTCATGACTTCACGGTTTTTGATGATTTATCGCTAATTTACCCTTGTCATTGCACCCAATATAAAAAGGAGATAATTGAGTCATTTAAGGGCAAAGCTTTAGAGTGTGGAGCTGGATTGATAATTGATGTCTAGCCTATGAACTTCCTAATCTCTTTCCCCGAATATCTTGGTGCCTATTCTTACCATATTGGCTCCTTCCTCTATAGCAATTTTATAAGAGTTTGTCATTCCCATTGAAAGATACCTCATATCCATATTAGGCAGACGGAGTTGTTTAATCTTGTCAAATATCTTTCTTGTCGCCGTAAAGTAAGGTCTTGCCTCCTCCGGGTTTCCAAAACGAGGCCCCATGGTCATAAGCCCCATTACTTTGATGTTGCTTAGACCGGAGACCCCCGTTATTAATTGTTCCACATCTTCTGGGAATACCCCTGATTTCTGTTTTTCCCGACCGCTATTTATTTCAATTAAAATTGGCATTATTTTGCCAATCTGAGTACATTTCTTATCAATTTCCCCTGCTATTTCTAAAGAATCGATAGTTTCTATCAAATCAAACATTTGCACTACCTTTTTCCTTACATTATGCTTCTGAAGAGTTCCAATGAAATGCCATTTGGCTCTTTTGCCTACCACTTCATAGGCTCTTCTTGCTTCTTGGATATAATTCTCCCCAATGATTTTTACCCCTGCCTGAACCGCCTCTAGTATCTCCTCAGGAGTCCTTGTTTTTGCCGCTGCTACCAATTCAACTCCATCTGGCAATTCAGCTAGTATCCGTTGAATGTTTTGTTTAATCATTTCCGTAAGCATTTACGACTTAAATTCGTTATGGCGCTTATGGGCACATCTCTTAACTACAGCCCATTGTTATATCAGCCAGCTTGTCTTCAATTATTAGACTACGGTGTTTTCAGTGTAATTCCAATGGGACAATGGTCAGAGCCCATTACCTCAGGCATTATGAACGCCTTTGAAACTGACCTTAATAGATTCTCTGTCACGAAGAAGTAGTCAATTCTCCAGCCCACATTTCTTTCCCTTGCCCTCGATTTTAAATCCCACCAAGTATAGTGATTTGGTTCCTTATTGAAGTGACGGAAGGTATCTATATAGCCATGAGCGACTAATTTGTCCAACCATGCTCTCTCAATGGGCAGAAATCCTGATATATTTTTATTCTCTTTTGGTCTAGCCAAGTCTATTTCCGTATGAGCCGTATTGAAGTCGCCACAGATGATTAATTTTTCGCCTTTTTGCCTGAGAGGTTCCACAAAATCCAGGAAAGTGCCATAGAAATCCATCTTGTATTTCAATCGGCTCTCATCTTTTTTCCCATTGGGGAAATATACATTAAAAAGAATGAATTGAGGATACTCCGAAATTATGACTCTTCCCTCAATATCGAAATCTTGAACACCCATATCATTCTGAACTCTGAACGGCTTTTCTCTGGTGAAAGTGGCAACCCCACTATAGCCTTTTCTTTCGGGATAGTTCCAGTATGCATAATAGCCATGTGGTTCCTGTAAGTCTCGGTCAAGCTGCTCAAGGTGGGCTTTTGTTTCCTGAAGGCAGAGAATGTCAATGGACTCTCTGTATAGCCATTCTAGGAATCCATGCTTCTGCGCGGCTCTTATTCCGTTAATATTCCAGCACAATATCTTCGTTTCTTTCATTGCCGGTCTTCTCTAGCTGCTTTTCTTATCTATTGTCGGGTGGGCAAATTAAAATCGCCGACTACCTGAACCCCATTTACAGGCTAAGCCTGCTACTAAGTGTCGGAACATAGTGTAAAGCCAAGCCTAGTTTGGCGTCAAGTCTGGGGGTTGTATCTGGCTGTGACGTTCTGTACCCATGGATGCTGAACAAGGTGTCGCAGGTTAGACATAGGCACGGCCTATAACATTGAGTCACATCATAGCCATAGTTGCATCTTTATGTGTTTGATGCCATCTTCCCAAAAAGGTTGCCCGATTTCCACAAAGCCGCATGATTTATAAAATGCGGTTACTGCATATTGTGCATGCAGAACTACGTGCTCTATTTGTTTGTTTTCTAATTCTCTTTTCAGAAAGGAAATAATATTGCGCCCGATTCCTCTCCGGCGGAATGGTTTCAATATAGCTATTCTCTCTATCTTTGCTTGACCGGTAGTTAGAAATCTAACTCTAGCTGTGCCAATCACTGTGTCATCGTTACTAACCACCATATGCAGCGCTTCGTCGTCATGTCCATCGTACTCCAGTCCCTCCGACACGCCTTGCTCTTGAACAAACACCTGCCTCCTTATTTCAAGGGCGCTCCTGAGTTCGTTATCATTAGTAACCAGCTTAAAGGTAATATTGTCCATGGCAATAATATATGTCTCAATATAAGTTAGTGAGTCGTCGCAATTATAACATGGTTATGTTAAACATAACAGCAGTATAGAAGGGCTGGAGATGTTCAGTAACGAGGGATTCGAATATAAGGGCTCCATATCATGCTCAAAAATAGATGTTTTGGTATTCGGACCTACTACCAACGTGGATTGTTGATTAGGTGAATACTTTGATTATCACCAATTCACAGGGTGGAGTTATAGACAGCCTCCCCAAAATATGATAGACTTCACCAAAATAGTAAAAAGGGGGAGTATAATATGAAAAAGCTTTTTGGTTATGTCTTGATTGGACTGGCACTAGTCAGCCTAGTTTTACCCGGCTGTACCCCAGAGACAACGGAGGTTGTTGTTATTGCCACTGATGCCACCTGGCCACCCTTTGAGTATGTCGATGAGCAAACTAAGGAGATTGTAGGGTTTGATATTGACTTAATGACTGCCGTTGCCGAAAAAGCAGGCATTGAAATTGAGTTTAAAAACGTAGCCTGGGATCCTCTCTTAGCTGGGATGGCGCTGTGCCAGTATGATGCGGCTATATCAGCCATGACCATCACGGAAGAACGCGCAGAACAATGGCTTTTCTCAGACCCCTATTTCTACGCGGGGCAAATTGTTATCGTGCATATCGACAACACCGAAATTGCCAGCAAGTATGACTTATCTGGTAAGGTGGTCGGGGCTCAAATCGGCACCACCGGCTCCTTTGAGGTGGAAAATATCGGGGGGGCAACGCTCAAGACCTACGATGATATTGGCTTGGCTTTTCAGGATTTGATGAACAAGCAGATTGATGCCATTATCGCTGATAACCCACTTGCCCTAGGCTATATTGGTGAGAATCCGGATAAGTTGAAGACAGCGGGTGATGTCTTTACTGACGAAAATTACGGAATTGCCGTCTGCAAGGATAATCCAGATTTGGTAGAAAAAATCAACGACGGTTTGGAAGCCGTTAAAGCAGAAGGGCTTATTGAAGAACTGGTCGAGAAGTGGCTTTGAAGCCAGTAAGTAACTGGGCTCACATTTGCCAGAGCTTCTAAGGGCGAGGCTCACAAAGCCATTTCGAGGGGTTCTGTGGACGAACAGCCGAAACTTAAACCCAGCGGCAGTAAACTAGCTTACCTCCCTGGCGCTGAAACTGTTGCACGCGTTGACCCTTGGTGGGGTCTAGTGGTCTTGGTGATTGGCTTAACGGTAATTTTGGTTACCGTTAGAGCCGATCCCTTTTGGGATATTTTAAAATTTGTGCGTGATGGTATTGCTGTAACGGCTCTAATTACCGTTTCATCATTTGCACTAACTTTAGTAGTGGGTTTGATTGGGGGCTTAGGTCGGCTGGCACGGAACCCGTTTCTTCATGGTATTGCCACGCTTTACGTTGAAGTAGTCAGAGGTATCCCTCTTCTAGTACAGTTAATCTGGTGGTATTTTGCCTTCCCGACAGTGGTCCAACAGATTGGGGAATGGCTCAATATCTCGGTTATAGCTAACTATCATGCTAATCCGATTTTTACAGCCATTATGGGCATAACAGTCTGCTATGGAGCTTATATGAGCGAGATTTACCGAGCCGGCATTCAGAGTATCCCTAAAGGCCAAATAGAAGCCGCCCGCAGCTTGGGAATGACGCATTTTCAGTCAATGCGACATGTAATAATACCGCAAGCAGTCCGCGTGGTTCTGCCACCAGTAGGCAACGAGCTTATTGCTCTGCTCAAGGATTCTTGCCTGGTGAGTGTGGTGGCGGTAGCCGATTTGACCCGCAGGGGGCGTGAATTTATGGCCGTGCACTTTAACCCTATCGAAGTGTGGACAATGGTCGCCTTACTATATTTGGTGATGACCCTGTTACTAGCTCGTGTAGTAGCCTGGATTGAGAAAAAGTCTCACTTTGAAAGGTAAGTAAATGGAACCCATTATCCATATAGAAAATATCCATAAACATTTCGGCAAGGTTCATGCCCTGCGAGGAGTAGACTTGGATGTGCGTAAGGGTGAAGTAGTTGTGATTATCGGTCCCTCCGGCTCTGGTAAGTCTACCTTACTACGTTGCATCAATCGTATTGAGGAATACGATGCGGGCAGAATTGTGGTGGACGGAATTCCTTTAGACAATGCCAAAAATATCAATACCGTTCGCCGGGAAGTCGGTATGGTATTCCAGTCGTTTAATTTGTTTGCTCATCTTACGGTAATGCAGAATCTAACATTGGCACAACGCGTAGTGCGTAAACGTCCCAAAGATGAATCAGAAAAAGTTGCCCTTAATCTTTTAACAAAAGTGGGAATTCCAGATAAAGCTCAGACTTACCCTATCCAACTTTCTGGAGGGCAGCAACAACGAGTGGCTATTGCACGGGCCTTGGCGATGAATCCTAAAGTCATGCTATTTGATGAACCAACGAGTGCGCTCGACCCTGAGATGATCAAAGAAGTGTTGGATGTGATGCTAGCCCTAGCCAAGGAAGGAATGACCATGGTTGTGGTTTCACACGAAATGGGATTTGCACGTGCAGCCGCCAACCGCATGATTCTACTGGATGAAGGATTGATTATTGAAGAAGCCGCGCCGGACAAATTCCTTGCCTCCAGTAACGAGCGTACCAGCCTATTCCTTAGCAAGGTGCTACACATGTAAATAGTCACCGCAGATAATGTTGGCAAGAATGTTAGCAAATTGGTCTGAAACATATATCGGGGTGG
>CAZMJZ010000074.1:0-6469 GCA_964566845.1 uncultured Dehalococcoidales bacterium
GCCAGAACAACAAGTCCTTGCCCTGCGGCTGCAGTGCTACAATCAAGCACCTCTATATCTATATTGGGCAGAGCCTTCTTGGCTATCTCCATAGCTACCTGGGCTGAGTGAAACATCCCGCTGAACTTAGACGAAATGGTAATACATAGAATACTGTCTGCCTCCTGGCTTGCTTTACGATAGGTCTCAAGGAAGACGCCAGGTAAAGAGCCTGAAGTAGTGGGAAGCTTCTTTGTCTGCCTGAGAAGAGCATAAAATTCATTGGGACTTATGTCTATCCCGTCCCGATAGACCTTATTGCCAAAAATAATGTTTAACGGCGCCAGTTTAATACCATACTTCTCCACCTGCTCTTGAGGAATACAGGCCGTAGTATCAGTAACAATGGCTACCTTCTTAGCCATAACAATCTAATTTCTCCCTATATTTTCCAAAATAAGTTGAGGATCAAAAGCCAAAGCTGTAGAGCTATTTATGTCTCTTCTCTTTCATCTTTATGCTATTGCCTATCGCCAAAGATAAAGTCCTTTTTAGTCTCACTCCTAGCCAAAGCCGCCCTAGCTGTTGGGAGGAACTTTATGCCGACTAATACCCCAAGGACAATGACCAGGGTAGTAGCCAATCTTGCTTGCGTTATCAGCCAGATGGTAAGAGGTAGAGACAGGATACCAATACCCATAGACAAGGCTACATTACGGGTAATTATGAAGGGGATAATGATTATACTCAGGAATATTAAAAATCCATACCAATATCCATAGATAGGCATCAAGACGGCTAGCGCCCCAAAGGTAGTCCCCATTCCCTTACCACCGCTGAATTTCAGGAAGACCATCCACATATGACCAATCACCGCAGCCAAACCGGCAAGCATAACAAATAGCTGGGGCACATCTAGCAGCCAGTAGGCTATGGCTACTGCTGCCGCCCCCTTACCCATATCAACGATGCCTACGGCTAGAGCAGGCTTAGCCCCTACCTCTAGGTAGGTATTTAAGCCACCTACATTGCCACCGCCCATCTGGCGAATGTCCCTACCAGTGGCTATCCGAGTGGCAATATAGGCTGAAGGAATAGAGCCCAAGACATAGCCGATAACTACGGCTATAATCTCATTGACCACCTTTAACCCTCATTAGAAGATACTTGTAATCTATCATTGAATTTATTCCCAGTAATAAGCAAAACCCAAAGTTCCAGTACCGGTGGCATAGCCCATTACCGGACTAAACTCAGTAAGCCAGAGTTCAGCACAGTTGAATTCAGATGATATACGCTCCATTAGCCTCTCTGCTTCATCCAGGGCATAGGCGTGCATCACGGCAACATGCACTGGACTTTGCCCCACTTTATCTCTCATCATTTTAAGGATTTGATTTATGCCACGCTCCTTGCTTCTTACTGCACCGGCAAAACGCACCAACCCTGAAGAAATGGTAAGTATTGGTTTAATCTTAAGTATTGAGCCTATTTGGGCGGCTACCTTCGGTATGCGACCGGTGCGGTAAACATGACGGATGGTATCCACAAGAATAAGAAAGGTAGCCCTGTCTCTCATCTCCTCAGCTACTTTAACTACGTCAGCCAAGCCCTTCCCTTCAGCGGCTGCCCGAGCCGCAGCCAAGGCAATAAATCCTTGAGCAGCGGTAACAGACTGGGAATCCAATACCTCTATAGAGAGCTGAGGAAGCTCAGTCTTGGCTTGTTCCTTGGCTACACAAGCCATTTCATACCCAGTGCTCAACTTAGCTGAAAGGGTAACACAAAGGACGTTATTCTTTTGATTACTTGCCTTATGGTAGGCTTCAAGATAGCGCCCGGGTGATGCTGGCGATGTAGTAAACCTTTCGGGCTCCTGTAAAAATAACTCATACGCCTCGTTGGGGGTTATGTCCACCCAATCCCGATAGACCTTATCCCGAAAGCAAATGCTTATTGGCACAATCCCAATCCCATACTGCTCCACCAATTCCCTGGTGAGGCAAGCTATGCTATCAGTTATAATAGCTACCTGTTGCATTGGAAGCCTCATAATGAGACAGCTAAGCCGTTGGCTGCCTCTTACCATGTTTAATCCAATGTTCCAGCAATGCTGGAATTAAAACAAGTCCTAACATCAATACAATTAGAACTAAAAGCGCTAACAGCCCAAGCCCTCCCTCAGCGTAACAGGCGACCATAATTAAGGTTAGAAGCCCTGATATAACTAGTACCGCTACCTTTACCCACCGTTGTCTCAGCCGAATAAATAATGCTACAGTTACCGCTAAAGCCAAAAAGCTCAGTCCAATCCAGGGAGCAAAATTGTGTATTCGCTCAAGCCAATACTCAGGAAATTTGCCCATTGGTTCTACAACTAAAAACCAGGCAATAATAGTTGGCACAGGGAGCAGCATTAAAGAGCAATACAACCAATCTCTCTTTATGGTTTGAACTGTAATAGAGTATAGTAATAATGAGGCTAGCGGGATATAAAGGAATATTGCCAACCAAGACCATCCTGTGGGTAAATAAAGTAATGAGAGACCAGCTATTACTACCGGCTGTAAGGAATAACCCAGCCAAGGGAAAAGCCAGGTTGGTTTACCATGCCACCAACCATATACAGCCATAGTAAGAACTAAGACCAGCATAATTAATAGCCAACCACTACCACGCCACCAATTCAGGGCAAATAATAAGGCAAAAAAGAGGTGTGGCATTGAAGCTAATAGCGTTTGTCTCCAAGTGCCCTGACTATGAGCCTCATATAACTGGCGAGCTACTAACTTAGCTGAGCCCAACAGACTGACACAAGTGTTAGCGGCTTCATCCTCAGATAATCCGGCTTCCTTCAGTTCCTGGAGTTTATCCTCAATATGCGCTTGTAACTCATCAATAACTTCTTTCTCAGATGAGGGCTCAAGTCTAAGATTATCTCGGATACTATTTACATAAGAAATCAGTGAAGTTGACACTTCCCTCACTCCTAATTAAATACTTTCTGGTTGAATAATCAGGTTCATGGCAACCAAAAAATCCCGCCATTGATTCATTTTTGCTACCATCACACTGTTGCCTTTATTGGTAATGTAATAGTATCTCCTCTGCCGTCCACCGGCTAAACTTTGCCACTTGCCCAATATTAAACCCGCCTTTTCCAAACGGTGAAGAGCCGGGTAAAGAGTACCCTCCTTAAACTTGAAGTAGCCCCGACTTCTTCTCTCAAGCTCTTTAATAATCTGGTAGCCATACATTGGCTGCTGACTTATTAGGCAAAGAAGTAAGGAATCGGTGCTACCTTTTATTAACTTACGCCTTGGTACCATTCAGATTACCTCCCGATTTAATACCTAGCATTACTAGGTATAATATAACATCTAATACTGACATTTTGCAACCAGGCTGAATTTAGATGCCAAATTATATGAAGGCTTTCACTGTGGGGGGAACTGGCTAAAAATTAAGACAGCATTAATACCACCAAAAGCGAAGGAGTTGGAAAGGGCTACCTTTACTTTAGCCTCTCTGGCCACATTAGGCACATAACCAAGGTCACACTCCGGGTCTGGGGTCTCATAATTGATAGTTGGTGAAATAATATCCTTTACAATAGTTAGAATGCAAAATACTGCCTCCACTGCCCCCGCCGCACCCCACAGGTGACCTATCACTGATTTATTAGCACTTATAGGTATGTTACTAGCCTGCCCTTGAAAAACGCTCTTTATAGCTCGAGTTTCAGATAGGTCACCTAGATATGTTGATGTGCCATGGGCATTAATATAATCAATCTTATCGGCCGAAATATCAGCATCATTAAGCGCCATTCTGATGCAACTAGCCATACCTTTCCCTTCAGGTTCTGGGGAAGTTATGTGATAGGCATCACTGTTCAAGCTATAGCCCAATACCTCAGCATAAATTTCGGCTCCCCTACTTAAGGCGAATTCTAACTCTTCCAAAATGACAACTCCGCTACCTTCACCGATAACAAAGCCATCACGGTCTTTATCAAATGGGCGACTTGCCCTCTCCGGCTCCTCATTCCTTGTTGACATTACCCTCAATGCATCCAATCCAGCCAGGATAATAGGACTAATGTCTGCCTCAGCCCCACCAGCAATCATAGCTTCAGCCTCGCCCCGCTGGATAATCCTAAAGGCATCACCAATAGCATGCGTTCCGGCAGCACAGGCAGTCACCGGACACATATTCGGCCCCTTAGCGCCAAACTGCATAGCAACCTGGCACGATGCCATATTAGCCATGAAACAAGGTATAAAAAACGGGGAAATTTTATGGCGAGCGCCCTGTAAGAGCAACCGATGATTCTTTTCCAAGCTTTCCATCCCAGCTAAGGCAGTTCCCACTGATACTCCAACTCTCTCAGCATTACTGGAGTTAATAGTTAACCTAGAATCCTCCAGTGCCATCCGGGTTGCAGCTAAGGCAAACTGGATGAAACGGTCTGTCCTCTGCATCAACTTCCTACCCATAAAATCCAGCGGATTAAAGTCTTTGACTTCGCCAGCAATCCTGGTGTTAAAATCGGTAGCATCAAACCTGGTAATTAAACCAATGCCCGATTTCCCCTGACACAAAGATTGCCAGCTTGTCTCCACTCCTGTGCCTAGAGGGGTTATTGCCCCTAAACCGGTTACTACTACTCTTCTTTTCACGTCTAACTTCTCAGATTATAAATTGAACTTAGTGTAACAGATTTCACTCTCCCTGCAAAGAGATTGTATCCGCCCTATACTTTGGTGACATATCTCTTCTTTCAAGTTTGTAGAAGGTAATGAATGTTTACCGCTATTTCGTCATTGCGAGGCATTTGCCCCCTCGTCATTGCGAGGCATTTGCCCCCTCGTCATTGCGAGGAGTCCTTCCCAGAAGGACGACGAAGCAATCTCTATGAATGCCCACCATGAGATTGCCACGTCCTTTATCCTTTATCCTTTATCCTTTATCCTTTATCCTTCACCAAAGGGTGAAGGATGAACCAAAGGGTGAAGGATGAACCAAAGGGTGAAGGATGAACCGAATGACTCGCAATGACTTAATTAAAGATTGACCCCAGTGCCATTGGCATTGTGGTAATCTCGCATCCTCATTGGGACCATATTGGCGGTCTTGATATGTCCTGAAAGTTAATAAGGATGCTGAGCTTTATCTGCCACAGTCATTCCCTACGGAAAGAATTCCGACAAGAAAGGCAACCGAACTTAAGTAAGCCCTGCAAATTCATAACAATATCTTTAACATCGGTGAGCTTAATGGCATAGAATAATCTCTGGTGGTTAAAACCGATAAAGGGCTTCTGATATTAGTCGGCTGTTCTCATCCCGGGGTGGGGAGTATTTTAGATACCGCCTCAAGATTTGGTCAGGTTTACGGCATTATTGGTGGATTCCATGGATTTTGCGACTTCAAAGGTTTAACCGGCTTATCTATCATTTGCCCCTGTCATTGCACTCAATATAAGGCGGAGATTAAGCGCTTATTTGCCACCCAAAATATAGATTGTGGCGCCGGAGTAGTAATCGATTTATAATCTATCTTACTTATTCCTTAATCACCGAATACCAATATTTCCTCCCTTTGAAAAATTCATCAATCCCTTTTTTCTTAATTAATCTTAAATTCTTGATATTGGCATCTCCATGGTTTGCCTTCAAGAAGTCCAGTTTTTCACATGTTTCAAATTCATCGCATCGCCAACAGCCTTCAATACCTTTCATCTGGCAACATTTTCTTATTTTACAGAAAGGTGGACCGCCACCACCTTTGCAGGTGTTCTTGCAGCGAAATTTTACTAGTGCACCTAATACCTCATAGCATTGCGGGTAGTTTTTCAATACCTTAAAGAATGAAATGGTGGACATAAACTCTGCTGTCTTATCAAATCTTGACTGTTTTAATTCTTTTCTGAGGTCCCTGGCTAAATCAGCAACCTTTCCTTTGTAGCCAAAACAATCGCCACAGTAAAGACCACAATAGGCAATTAAATGTTCATAATTTTCATCCATTGTTTTCCCTTTTCTCTGCTTAAATTAAATCCACTGCCACCATAATAATACCTTCTTTTTCTCAAAATGGAAGCAATTGAGGTTTGTCAATGACCTTACCAAGCGATTAAATAATTTGATGGGTCTCTGGTTTATTAAAAATTTGGTTTTAGCGTAATCTGAATGTCCTTATCCTTCTTAACTACCTGCTCTACAGATGGTATTTCTCTCAGGGCACTGACTAAAGGGATTGGTTTGTCTGCGGATACAACAATTTTGAATCCTTCCTCAACCGAGCCTCCAACTAGTACCAGATGTAGATTCTGAACTTGAAGTAAATATTCCTCCAACGTATATATCTGCTTACTATCTACCGGTGACGCTACCACCAGTTTCACTATTCCCTCGTAAAGACCAGCGCCTACCTTTTCTTCAGCTTCCCTTTTGGCTTTCATCTCGGCTTGTTCAGCCTTTTTAGC
>CAZMJZ010000075.1:0-6439 GCA_964566845.1 uncultured Dehalococcoidales bacterium
TAATCTCAGCGTGTATGCGTCCTTTACGCTCTACCATACCTAGCACGACTGTCTTCCCTTCCGCACCACGCCCTCTTTTACCACGCCTCTTACCACCTACATAGGTCTCATCTACCTCAACCTCACCTTTAAGGGGTTCAGTGTCGTTCTCAGTGAGAATGGTGCGTATTTGGCGGAACATACGGTAACCAGTTTTAACGGTCACTCCGAGGTCTCTACTTAGCTGGCGTGAGGAAATACCACATCTAGTTACAGCCATATATGCGACAGCCTTGAACCAAAGGCGTAGATGGTCGAATTTAGTTCGCTCAAAGATAGTTCCAGCCATAGGATTAACATGACTGCCACAAAACTCACATGAATAGACTGGTCGTGTTTTAATTCGGTAGTGTTTCGTGACCTTGCCACACTTATCGCAGTAGATACCATCAGGCCAGCGATTGCTCTTTAGCCATTCTAAACAAGCATCATCGGTAGGGAAGTCTCTGTCAAAGTCTTTTGTGCTATACTTATTCATGTTAGTTACCTCTTTCTTAGCTTTATAAATTAATTATAGCACAAAATATTACGTGTGTCAAGGGGAACATCGCCAAAAATAAAGACAAGTAGGTGAAATTATTGAGTTAGGGAAATTAATCATAGAAAATGTATTAAGGAATTTGACTAAAAATCGGATGAATATGTTGTGGTTTAATATGAAGTAGCTGTAAATAGCGGAACCAGTGCCCTGGAGATACCACTCCGAGCTCTGGAGATACAGGGTTCATCAGTAATCGTACCAACTAATACCTTCTTTGCTGCTGTGGCAGCAGTAATTCATACTGGTGGCAAGGTTATATTCGCTGATATTATCGAGAGCCTGTGCCTTGCCCCGGATAGGCTAGGCAGAAAATCCAGAAAGATACCAAGGACATAATTATAGTTCATATTGGTGGTGTCATTCCCCCTCAAATAAAAGAAATACAGGAAATATGCCGCCAGCATAATCTATTTTTAATAGATGATGCAGCTCACACCCATTGCAGCAGTCTAAATGGAAAGCTAGCTGGTTCCTTTGGTGATGCCGCCGACTTCTCATTTTACTCGACCAAGGTAATGACCTCGGGCTAGGGCAGAGTGATTATAACCAATGATGAAAAAAGCAGCGCGAATTCCATCAAGGGCAAATAAAAACTATTATAAATACACTACTATCTTAGACGATAGAAATACTATAATCATAAGCAGAGAGCTTTGGAGCTTGACTCGCTCGGCAATATAAGGTTTCTATGTTTAATAGTAGAGGCTTAGCTAGAGCTTGGCTATTGGTAGTAGTTACCGTAATAATTCTAATAGTAAGTATGGTAGCGGTTACGAGACTATTATCACCCCGGCCGTCATCTCCATCAAGTGATGGCGATGAAAAACCACCAGGGGTTCGTTCCATAGTGATTACTGATGAGGATGTGTTGCCGCTACTGCCATTTGAAGGAGCAAGACTTCACTTTATACCGGGCAATAATATCAAGGTTGGCTACAAGTCGATACCAATTCAGCCTACCATCAATTGCGGCGTGAGCGAAGGGATGCTTTGGTTCAGTGGGATACCATCATGGCTCGATTTGTCCAAGGTTGATGGGAATATAGATAACTACATCAGCCGGTGGACACCAGCCTGGTCATTTACAGTAAATACATCAGATATCTCAGTTACCAGCACTATTTTCCCCGAGGATGGATTATGCACCGCTAATATCACCCCAACCTTTTCTTGGGCTAGCATTGTCGGTGAGTCAGGGGCTAAATACAGCCTTGAGATTGATGATGATATTGATTTCAGCTCGGCTGTGTTAGTTAAAAGTAAGTTATATGGACTAAGTTATACTCTGGCTGACGAGGAATCACTGGCTAACGGTAGTTACTACTGGCGAGTAATGCAGACAGGGAAGGTATGGGTTATCGGGATGCCACTATGGCTTGATATTTCCATATATGACACTGAGGTAACTGAGTTGCCAACTATCGTTAGTGTAGAGACAGGAGAGGGAGAGGTCAAGATTAGCTACCTACCATAATCGGTTTCTACTGAGTCAAACCACCCCCCATCCACTTCTAATAGTTAATAACTAACAGCTAAGTTGTGTCATGCCCTTCGGCGAGTAGCCAGGAATATAACCCCGCCGATAACTACTGCGCAGCCAGCGAGAATCCCACCAATGAGCACCCAATTGGTTGGTTTGGTCGTGGGTGGTGGAGGTGGTGGTGTGGGGGCTGGCTTGACCACGAATGTGCCAGCTACTCCATCAACATCTACTGTGTAGGTTCCGTCAGTGTCCTCAGATATGTTAAAAGTTACATTCCTGCTAGCACCCCCGTCTAGGGTAATATCCGTGGCAGTTATCTCTACATTATCTATCTTCAAGGTCACTTTATGGCTGCCGGTGAGGTCACCGGTGTTGGCAACAGACACACCGATAGTTACAGCCTCCCCGATTTCAACCTCTTCAGGGACTATGGTCAAGTCGCTGGTGATAAAAAGGGCAGGACGAGTATAAGCCAAAGTGGTAAAGGGAGTAAAGTGACTTGCTGGTGCGCAGATAGTATGAGTTGCCGTGTAAACGGTAGAATTTAGACTAACCCATTCACTAGCCAACCCATCCCACACGGCGAGAACCAGGTTTTCTTCAGCGACACCCTCGGGTATAATAGCTGGGTTATAGGTACAACAAAGGGTTACTGGTGGGTCAAAGGTAGCCCCATCAGGTCCGAAGTCGCAAACCAAACCAATGACATTAGCCCCGTCAGGTAGAGGTGGTGGCTCTTCCATGGGAGCAATGCTTATCTCGCTGAGTGGCGTTGCGTCTTCGGTAAGGCCTGTGGTGCCTTCATCAATAGTGACCCGGCAATTACAATCTTCACTTGTAGCAGTAACGTTTGTAGTGAATACACCATCCCTATCTATGTAATCGGATACATCGGTAGTGCCTGGAGGCAGTGCTGGCGGTTTGGGTTTAGGTCCAGGCCCAGGTGAGGGCACAGTATAGTAGGCATAACCCACGGCAGGGTCAAAGTTGCTATCCAGCCCAGAATACCACATGTGGTAAGTTCTACTTGAGTAAGTAATCCAGGGAGCACCTACAGCTTGTGCTTCAAACCCGTCGTCTTTGCTTAGTACCTTGCCTGATTTTACCCAGGATATACCGTCGCTGGAGGTGGCATAGCCGATGGCACTTTCAATTTCAGCCTCACCGTAGCCCTGGTAGCCGGTATACCACATCTGATAAAAGCTGCCTCCAAGCACGGTACAAACACCAAGCCCGCGTGAATCCCAATCGGAACCAGTCCCTTTGGCTAGCACTGGTGCAGTGCCATATTTCACCCAATTTACTCCGTCGGTGGAAGTAGCATAGCCAATCTGGAGATTGCCAATAACGCCATCATCCGCCCGTCCACTGTACCACATCTTGTAGGTACCGCCTTCCTTAATAACGCAAGGAGATAGAACACCGGCGTCGTCCCAGGCACCGGCACTACCTTTCTGTAGCACAGGATTATTGGCTGTATCCTTTACCCAGGTTATACCATTGCTAGAAGTAGCGTATCCGATAGCTGGTATCTCATTAAGACTGCTATCAGGGGTACCGGTATACCACATCTTATATGAAGTATCGCCTTCCTTGATGACACAGCACGAGCCTACACCCTCATCATCCCAAGCACCGGGTTCACCTTTAGTCAGTACCGGATTGGCACCGTATTTTGTCCAAGACTTGCCGTCGCTAGAGGTTGCATAGCCTATTTCTGGCCATGGACCGACATGAAGACCCGTATACCACATCTTATAGGCAGAGCCATCTATTATAATGCAGGCGCCACCAACACCGCCTTCATCCCAGTCCTCTAGGTATCCTTCCTCGAGAACCGGATTACCTCTATATCTTGTCCATCTTATAGCTGCTTCTATTGTCGACATCCGGCTGCTTACAGGAACTAGAATTAAGACAAAGCTAAGGACAATAGCTCCTACCAGTACTGTTAAAATATTATTTCGTTTCATTATTACACCTCCTGATGGCAATTATCACAACCCGGTCTCATAGTATGACTAACATAGTGCCATATCTTATAGCTACCATATTCTTAGACTAGTACCTCATCGGCTTTTACAGCAACTATGGCGGAAAATATCATAAGCACAATGCTACTAACATTAAGGGACCTGACGGTAAGTTGAGCATAGAGAAAGGATAGCAATTGCCCTCTCTTTGGTGTTCAGAATGGCTATCAGAGCAATTAAAGCAGTTATACTTATTGTAGGTGTTAAACCCAACCCATAGCCGCTATCGTAATCATTATGACAGTAATAACCATTACCTTCCCTTAATGGTCGTCAAGTGTCAGTATTATAGACTATTACGTGCCTATTGTCAAGTAGTATTTTATGTTATTTTAAGTTCCGATGCTAGAGAATATTGGCACATTTTCAATATCGTACTCATCTCTTCGTGCTCCAATAATCCCTTTTTCTTTACCAGTAATTGCTAAAGCTGATAGATTAATTGGTAAATTCTCAAGGTCAGTCTTCTCAATTATCCATAAACAACTTTCCCGTACCGAAGCCTTTACTAGCCTACAGTCAACTGGTGCTCTTGCAGACCTATCACGAGAGAGATGATAACAAACGAAATAAGGCTACCTCTTCTGTTTTCCGTCTAAATACCCATTAAAACAAGCTAGCAGGGTACCGGTTCCGTGGTTGTGCAGATTATTAATGGAACTTTAACAGCTATTTTGTGGCAAATTAATATGAGGCTGGTAACGTAGAAGTAGAGTAATGAAAAAGTTGAGTGAACAGAATAGCAAGCAAAGGAATGAATAAGAAATCAAAGTGGTTATGTGCGATAAGTCTTAGCCTGGGTCTGTTTTTTTTCGGACTATTCCTCTACGGTAATTTGTTTCGGCAAGCTGAATCACCTGTAAACGACTTCGACCTCAATTACGAGCAGGGTTTCATAAATGGGTACTGTCAAGGTCGGATTAGCTACATAGAATCCCCAGATAATATCAACCATGCTGAACGAGAAGCGGTTAGGGAAATTGAAATTATCAAGGAGGCCGCAGTAGACAAACCGGTTGAGTTGCGTGAATTTACCTCGCTTGAGGAATTGGAGATGTGGCTGGCTGAGGATGACACTGACGAATACATTCACTTAGTGGCTGGAGAGGAAGGTGTTTGTCGACAGAGTGATAAGTATGATTGCGACGACTATGCTCTTCAATTACAGCACAGAGCAGTAAAGAGTGGTTTTCTGATGTCGGCCACCATTATTGAGAAACAGGGCGAGCCACACATGATAAACTTGACTTGCATCGGCAATGATATTTATTATATTGAGCCCCAAGCAGATGAAGTCTGGTTCTACTGCCACAGAGATTAAAGCTGGAAGGGAGAGCCGTGACGGATTCTAAACACCAACGCCCTGAGTAAAAGTCAGGCTGTTAGTGATATTCCCCTTGCTCCTCGAAATTGTCCTTACTTTTCATCATTAGTTAGCATATACTTCTTTACCGTCGGGGGTATGATTAGAGCCAAAGAGTTGGTATTTTAGGAACAATACTATAATCAACTTAGAAGGAAAGGTTTGGAATGACTCAGAATGTTATGAATTGGGTCGTTAGCTTCGAGAAACCAAAATCTTAGCTTCACCACGAAGACCAGTAGTTTTTTACACAGGAGGTCAGAAATTTAAGTTCTCTACTGCCCAACATAACTCAGTCTCATCTGGCTCAGAAGCCAGGAGACCCATTGCTCAATTCCTTGACCGGTAGCACAGGAGATTGGGTAAATGTCTACCTTTTCGTTTATCCCCTTGATTGCCTGGGAAAAGACCTCGGTATCAAATCTTAAATATGGTAGAAGGTCAATTTTATTGATTAGCACTACATCTACTGTATGGAACATTAAAGGATATTTAAATGGCTTATCATCTCCCTCAGGAATGCTTGAAACTAAGACCTTTTTATGCTCACCGAGTGCAAACTCCGCCGGACAGATTAAATTGCCCACATTTTCAATAAAGAGTAGTCCAATATCCTGCAGAGGTAAGCTATTAAGGGCACTTGAGAGCATATTGGCATTAAGGTGGCATTCCCCGCCGGTATTTATCTGGATTACAGGCACGCCCTCCTTGCTTATTATCTCAGCATCCAAGGTTGAGCTCACATCACCTTCAATAACACCAATCCTGGTTTTCTCCGTCAATGCCTTTATCGTTTGCAAAATAAGGCTGGTCTTACCAGCCCCCGGCGAAGACATCAGGTTTACCGCCAGTACATTGTTGTTATCAAGTAACTTTCTGTTTCTCTCCGCTATCTGCTCATTAGCGCCAAGAATGTCTTTAAGAACCTTTATTTCCATTTGTAACAGTTCCCCCCTCAAATTCTTTGCTTTTTGTCATTC
>CAZMJZ010000076.1:0-2844 GCA_964566845.1 uncultured Dehalococcoidales bacterium
AGCACAGGGTAAAGTTTACCTTTATATTGTCTCTGGCTAAGGCTGATGTTGCCTCTAAACCGGCAGAAGTAGCCGGGATTTTAATCACGATATTAGGCGCCCAGGTGGAGATGTCTCGTGCCTGTTCAATCATTGCTTGAGCCCCCTCTACCAGCACCTCAGCCGAAATAGGTCCGGGGATAATAGAACAGATTTCTTTAATAGTGGCTTTATAGTCAGCCCCTTTCTCCCTGGACATCAGAGTGGGATTGGTAGTAACACCACTGATGATGCCCAGCCTAGCCGCCTGCCGGATCTGGTCAATATTGGCTGTATCAAGGAAGATGCGCACGTTTACCTCTCTCTATTCCCCCTCCCCTTCAAAGGAGAGGGGACAGGTTGAGTTCTGAAGGAGCTTTTCCCCTTCAATCTTACCTGACATTATAAGAAGAGACTTGACTTACCTGCATTTACCCTTGAGTGGGCGGTATTTTATCACAAACTAGGACGAAAGGGGTAGTGGTGGTTGAGCCCCTTCCCGTAGTACTTTCTGGCTCACCTCGATAAAATTACGGAACAAGGGATGGGGGTGACCGGGACGAGAGCCAAATTCAGGGTGGAACTGGCAGCTCACCATCCAGGGATGGTTGGCTAGCTCACAGACCTCCACCAGTCTCCCGTCAGGAGACAGCCCACTATAGACCAATCCCGCCTCCTGTAATAAATTGCGAAATTGATTATTAAATTCAAAGCGGTGTCTATGGCGCTCATAAACCAGGCTATCTGTATAGGCATCAGCCGCACGGCTACCATCAACCAGTTGACACGGGTAATTACCCAGACGCATCGTGCCACCTTTGTTTTCTACATTCTTCTGCTCAGGGAGAAGGTCAATAACCGGATAAGGGGTAGAGGAATCAAACTCGGTAGAGTTTGGCTTGGTTGAACCCAGAACATAGCGGGCAAACTCAATTACCATAACATGCATCCCCAAGCATAGTCCCAGGTAGGGGATTTCATTATTTCGGGCATAGCTGGCTGCCTTTATCATTCCCTCAATTCCTCTGATACCAAAGCCACCGGGAACGATAATTCCCTGGGCTGAGCGTAGTAGAGCCTCACTTCCATCCCCTTCTAAGTCCTCAGAGTGAACCCAGATGAGGTTAATATCTCTATTATGATATAGGGCAGCGTGGCATAGTGCTTCACGAACCGAGAAGTAGGAATCCTTCAATTCCACATATTTGCCCACCAAGGCAATATTAACTGGCTCACGGGTTTCTTTAAGGCAACTAACCAGTTCCTGCCACTGGCTAAAGTCTGTCTGGCGTGGATTAAGGCTAAGCTTGTTCACAATTAGCTGCCCCAGTCCTTCCTCCTCCAATATTAGTGGTACCTCATAAATAGTAGATACTGTAGGTAACGGAATAACAGCTTGCCTGTCAACATCACAGAACTGGGATATTTTATCCCGTATCCCTTCCGAGATGGGGTAGTCACTGCGACATATGATAATATCAGGCTGGATACCGATGCGCCTGAGCTCGTTAACACTGTGCTGAGTGGGCTTGGTCTTCAGCTCCTGAGTAGAGGTAAGATAGGGGAGGAGGGTAACATGGATATAGAGCACATTATCACGTCCCACGTCATTTCTCATCTGCCTGATAGCCTCAAGGAAGGGCTGCCCCTCAATATCGCCTACCGTGCCACCTACCTCTATGATAACTACCTCAGCCTGTGATTTCTGAGCCAATCGCTTAAACCGCTCTTTTATCTCGTTAGTAACATGGGGCACCACCTGAATAGTGCCACCCAGGAAATCACCTCGCCTCTCCCTGGTAATAACGGCACTATAAATTTGTCCCGAGGTAACATTGGACTCAGCAGTAAGGTTAATATCAATGAAACGCTCGTAATTGCCTAAATCAAGGTCGGTCTCAGCCCCATCCTGAGTGACAAATACCTCGCCATGCTGATAGGGCGACATTGTTCCTGGGTCAACATTTAGATAAGGGTCTAGTTTCTGCACCGAGACGGTGATTTGACGACTCTTCAGAATGTTACCAATAGAGGCGGCAGTGATACCCTTACCCAATGAACTAACTACACCACCGGTAATAAAGATATACTTTGACATTCAGGAAACCAAACTGGAAGCTCTAGAAAAAGTTGAAACTCCTTTAGGAATACACCGAACTTGCGGTGATAAACAGCCTGTATGTTCTGTGGGATATTGCTCCTAACCTTTTATGGTTGGGAATCAGAGTTTATTATATATAATAAGGTAGACAAATTTAATTGTCAAGTTTCCCAGGCTCTTCGTCATTGTGAGTCCTTTGGTTCATCCTTCACCCTTTGGTGAAGGATGCAGGGCGTGGCAATCTCATGGTTGTCCCCCTCCCCCCGAGATTGCTTCGTCCTTCCACAGAAGGACTCGCAATGACGGGTTAAAAAGGGACCGGCAATGATGAAAAGAAAAAGGCGCGTAATTAAACCACCTCTAGTCATTGCGAGGAGTCCTTGACTCGGAGTGAAGGACGACGAAGCAATCTCTAGAAATGTGTACCACTGAGATTGCTTCGTCCTTCCACAGAAGGACTCGCAATGACATTCCCCTTTAGTCATGGCGAGGAGCCCCTTCACATTGTCATGGTGAAGCTGAGCCGAAGCCTTGCGCTATTATGAAGGGATAAGTATAATAGTGTTACCTTGCAGTAATATTCGTTGGTGTTTAGGAGGAACGGAATTTGTGGAGTGGATAGAGCGCTTTATTGAGAAAAATCTGAACCCGATATATAGGGTTCATTATACACTTTGGGTCCTCTGGTGGCCATTATGGAGAAGTATATATACCGGACGAAATAT
>CAZMJZ010000076.1:2944-6296 GCA_964566845.1 uncultured Dehalococcoidales bacterium
CACTTTGGGTCCTCTGGTGGCCATTATGGAGAAGTATATATACCGGACGAAATATTCGGCGCAAGTGGGAACAGTTTAGCTTGGTGGAAGAAGGGCAATACTTTCTGGATTATGGTTGTGGCACCGGTGATTTTAGTATTCCGGCAGCTAAGATAGTAGGCAAGACGGGGAAGGTATATGCTTTGGACTGCTTCCCCCGTCAACTTAAGATAGTAAGGGGGAAGTCAAGGAAGGCAGGGCTGTCCAATATTGAAACGATACTTTCTGACAATAAAACAGGTTTGCCTGATGAATGTATAGATATAGTTTGGATGTGTGATGTTCTTCATGAGATTGAGCAAAGACGGGCAGTATTGGAAGAGATGCATAGGATATTAAAGGTAGAAGGGGTTCTGGCTATATATGATGGTATGAGGGACAGAGTTTTAAGTTATACTGACGGTTTATTCTCTTTGACCGGGAGGGATGATAAATTACTCAGGTTCGTAAAGTGATGGATATGACAGGACAAGTGGACGTAGAAGTCAAGCGACATTGGCCAAAGAAAGAAATTTACCTGGGTGCCATAGCGATAGTGGTCACTATTGGGCTATGCGCGGCTGCTATTTACTATAAAGACGATTTAATGGATATAGTAAATATGGCAGGCTATGGACTCCTGGGTCTGTTTATTATCTCCTTTATCGCCAGTAGTACTTTTAGCATCACCGCGGTACCACTACCCTTTTGGCTCCTGGTATTAACCTTACCGAGTGTTATAGCTTCTCAATGGGGGATATTAGCACCGGTATGGATAGGACTAACTACTGCAGCCGGCATTGCTTTGGGGCAACTGCTCACCTTTATGATTGGTTACGGAAGCAGAAGTCTTTCCGAGAGGGTTACCGCTAAGTTTAATAATCGCTTCTATAACAGAGCTATGAGCTGGGCACAGCGCAATGGTTCATGGGCTGTCTTTATCATGTCAGCCATATTCAATCCTATTCATTTACCTATGACTATCGCTATAGCAGCACTTCGCTATCCCCCGTACAAATTTTTCATTTATTCCTTTCTCGGTGCCTTAGTTAAGAGCCTGTTCATCGCCTTTTGTGGTTATTTCGGACTCACTTCCTTATTCGGTTTTCTAGAAGTATAAGAGAGAGCATATTATGACGAAACTTGCCTTATCATTATTAGGAATATGCCTTGTAGTAGGAGGCTGGCAGCTAGTTGTTTGGCTAGGTGAAATCAGAGATAAAAACAAGAAGTATAAAGCAGCCAAAGCCTATGTCCTGGAGAGAAACAAGCCACTGCTTGTAGCTGGCGGTCCCTGGGGTAATAAGCGAATTCGTCGCTGGTTAAAAATGCCAGCACATAGTAAAGGCGATGTCTGTCTTGATATCGACCGCCACGCAATAAGCAACCATCCGCAAGGAGTAGTTGCCGATATTACTCATATTCCATTCTTGGACAAGAGCTTTGGGGCTGCTTTCGCTAGCCACGTGCTGGAGCACCTGCCAACCACTGATGACGCTAAAAAGGCGTTAGCTGAGCTCAACAGAGTGGCTGAAGCTGTTTTTATTGCCTATCCCTCTAAACAATCTATTGCCGGCTGGGTTATACCAGACCACCACCTATGGATTTGGCAAAAAGGCAATACAACCTATCTCAAACAGAGAGGTAAGGCAGGGAATAATAATAAAGAGGAATATACAGTTGAAACAGCTAGAAGAAGAGCTTTATAACGAAGATAACTTACTGAAGATAGGAAATACCACCGGGCAGTTAAAAATAACTGATGTTGATTTGGACTTACAGAAAGAAGCTCAACATTTAGCTCACCAACTCCTTGGAAATGCAACTGAGAAGTATGATGGCTTCACTAACCGGCTTCTGGATATCTGTCGGAAGGCTAAAGGCAAAGACTTTCTCCTTATTCATAACCCAGGTGGTTGGGGCACTACAAATCTAGAACACTGCCTGCAATGGGAGAGAAGCATTGTGACCGGTATAAGCGCCACCTTAGAAAGGATGGGGTATACCTGGTTATTAATCCAACACTTCCGCACTAAAAGCGGTTGGCGGGAGCGCATACGAGACATAAAGGAACAATCCCGCTTCTTTGCCTCCAAGGCAAAGATAATGGCAAGTGAAGTGGAGTTTCTAACCCACCACATCAATAATCTCAAAGTAATACTAATAGGCATAAGCCAAGGAGCTGTCTTTGATAATGCGGTGATGCAATGCTTGCCGGAACTTGATAAGGTCTACAGTATTGAATTAGGTATGCTTTTTATCCACAGGTCTCGGCGAGTAATTACCAAGAGAACTCTGGCAATAGATAGCAATGGCTTAATGCCTGATGCTATGATGGAATGGGATATAATAACCATGCTTAAAACCTTTCTGGCGGCTCCCTTTAGATGGATTAAGCACCGACTAGAAGGGAAACCGGTGAAACTTAGCCATTGCATTAATGTCCCAGGACATGAGTATAATTGGGAACATCCCGAGGTTCGGCAGCAGATTGAAAATTTTCTCCAGGTTAACCTAGTCACCAAGAGCGGTCTGGAGGAAGGGCTATCATGATGCAGGAGAGATTTACTGAGCAGGCACAGGAGGCATTAGCTCTCTCCCAGGAGCTAGTCCGCGAATACAACCATAACCAGTGGGGAGTAGAACATATTTTACTAGCACTACTCCGGCAGGAGAAGGGTCTGGTTGGTGATATATTGAGTAAGCTAGGTGTTGATGTTGAGAAAGTAAGACAGGAGATTGAGGCGCTCTTAGACAAGGCTCCAAAGGTTACCTATAAGACAGGGCAAATCTATGCTACGCCAGGCGTTCAACAACTATTGACGAAGGCTGGTGAAGAAGCTGATAGGCTTAAAGATGATTTTATCGGCACGGAGCACCTGCTGATTGCCATGACTACGGATACGAAGGAAGAGGTAGCGGCTATACTCAGTCGCTTTGGGGTTGACCAGGAGAAGGTATATTCTGCCCTTCAGAGCATCCGTGGTGGGCACCGGATTACCGATGCCAGGGCAGAGAGCAAGTATCGCTCTCTGGAAAAGTATGGTCGTGACCTGACTGAGTTTGCTCGTCAGGGCAAGCTCGACCCGGTTGTCGGTCGGGATGACGAGATTAAGCGGGTGATGCAAATACTTACCCGCCGTACCAAGAATAATCCAGTAATTGTCGGCGATGCCGGTGTGGGCAAGACTGCCATTGCTGAAGGACTGGCACAAAAGATTGTGGCTGATGATGTTCCTGACTCACTTAAGGGGCGCAAGGTGGTGGCTTTGGATATGGGGGCTCTGGTAGCAGGTAGCAAGTTCCGCGGTGAGTTTGAGGAGCGGCTTAAGGC
>CAZMJZ010000077.1:0-6214 GCA_964566845.1 uncultured Dehalococcoidales bacterium
CGATAAACTGATAGTGCGAAGTCGCCAACCCGGTGACCGATTTCAACCACTGGGTATGAGCCAGCCCAAGAAGCTAGGGGAGTTTATGATTGATAGCAAAATCCCTCACGCCTGGCGTCAGCGAATACCTATTGTCTGCTCACCCCAGCATATCCTTTGGGTTGTCGGCTGGCGCATAGATGAGCGGGCAAAGGTTACCGATAGCACCCAAAGGGTTCTGCGCCTGAAATTGGAGCAATATTAAGCTTCTAATTGGCTACCTTAATTCGTGGATTTTCCAAGGGAAATTTCATTTGTCATTGCGAGGAGTCCTTTCCAGAAGGACGACGTGGCAATCTCTGGAATGGAAGTGAGATTGCTTCGTCCTTTATCCTTCACCATTTTGTGAAGGATGAACCGAAGTACTCGCAATGACACTGATGAGGTGGGCTTTTTGAATATGGACTCACTGATTGAGGAGATGGAAAAGTTCTTGACTATTCTTATGATGGCATTAAGATGTAAAGAAAAAAGGAGGGAGAAATGGCAATTGGATGCGGAGCACGGTGTGGGAAAGGTGATATATTGGACTCCATCGAAATCTTAGTCGAGCAAAGTTCCCCCAATAATCGTGTAACGGTTACAATGTGGAAGAGGCACGATGATAAATTTGGGGTTGCTAAGAGGCGAGTTGGAGGAAAGTTTGAGGATATCGTTAAGTATGATGACGGTAAGAACGAGGCTGAAGCTCGGACAGTATATGAGGACTCTTGTGATGGGAATGGTTGTTCGCCCTACCCCGAAGCAAAGAAATACTATGGAAAGAAAGGGTTTAGTTTACCATAAGCCTCAGTCCAGTGGAGCATAGAGAGTAATGCGAAATGCTTTAGTTTTAATTCTGACGCTGGCTGTGATAGCTCTGGTCATAATAGGGCTAATAAATTTTGACATGTTACTCACAATTACGGGCAAGCTGATAGCGGCGATTGTGATTGTCGGGCTTTTGGTAATTCCGATAAGGCTCTTATTTTTCGGCCGAAAGTAGTATGCGCATAAACTAAAGAAGCAGCACAATCCTAAAGGAGGAAGAAGTAGCGAATGGAAATGAATATTTCGATGACAATATCAATTGTGTCACTATTTATCGCCTTTGGTGCGTTTATCACTTCGTGGCTACGGGCAAATGCAGCTATAAAACAAGCAAATACCGCTTCAGAATCTTTACACCGGATGTCAGTTCGGAGTTTGTTTACTAGTTTTAACTTAGCAAGTCATATTTGTGTAGATAAGCCTGATGTTCTCTACGCCGTAGACGGTTTGGATAAATCTATCCCAGCGGAAGAGGCAAAAAACATTGCCTACTTTGGTCTCCTGATGGATGGCTTTCAGCAATTCTACGGGCAAATATTCAAAGAAAACTATAGCCAGATGGCCAAAGAGCTAAAGAGGAAGTCAACTTATTTGAGTCGTCTCCTAGCTAGCGAGGCGAATCAGAAGCGATGGAACATTTTGAAGCCGCTATACTACGGTGATTTTGACAGCTCATTTATAGAGGCAATTGATGAGCTTATTCAGTATGAAAATGAAAACCGAAGCTAGCTCACTAAGCCTCATGACGCACTTGAAAAACTAATTCAGATAGCTACTTCTCGATGTGTTGGTCTTAACACTATGCGGCTTCATTTAACATAAATCCTGCCCTTCCCACTTTGAAGGAGAGGGGTTCACCCTGAAGGGGAACAAGGGGGTGAGGTAGAAAATAATCTATTTACATGATGCGCTTGAGCCTGGGATTTTTGGTGATACCCGGGATTCTGCCCCGTTTGGCAATTGGCTTGCCTTCAATCTCATGAAGGTCAGCGGTGAAATCTATGGGCTTAGCCCCACTGATGTAGCTGCCGACGCCAAAGCCATCAACTGGAGCCCCACTCTCAACAAAGTAGGCAATGCGCTCCGGGTCAGCCCCACCACTGACAAATATCCCTACATGGTTAAAGCCAGCTAAATCCAGCCTGGCTCTGACCTCCTTGACCAGGTCAGCGGTAACCCCACCCCTCTCACCTGGAGTATCAAGCCGAACTGAATTGAGCTTCTCCACCAGTGCCTGAGCCACCAGCAGACTCTCCTCAGCCTCATCCTTAAAGGTATCAACCAGAGAAACACGAGGTACTTCAGGCGGCATATACTTATCAAAGGCTAGGGTTGCCCTAACCGTATTACCCATAATTATAATCAGGGCATGGGGTATAGTACCTCTTGGTTCAACCCCAGCCAGCCTGGCACCAGCCACACTGGAACAACTAACACAACCGCCAATAACAGCCGCATATTCCATTACCCCAGCCACTGAAGGGTGGACATGGCGGGCACCAAAGCTGATGATGGGTATCCCACGGGCAGCGTTCACACACTCCCTGGCCGCCGTCGCCCAACCACTGCATTGAGCTAAAATACCATCTATAGCTGTTTCATATAGCCCATAGCTTTGATAGGGAGCGGTTATGCGCAATACCACTTCCTTCCTGTTCATGGTTTCACCCTCAGCCAGAGCCCATACCTCGCGGTTATCCTCGGGTAAAACCCTGGACAGCAAAGCCTTGACCTCTTCTATGCCGCAGAGTATTCCAGCCCGGCTGGAAAATACTTCCATAGTGGCTACCGGATTAAGCGCCTCATGTTGCAATATATCTATAGTGCGGGCAAAATAGACATCAGCCGTCTCCCCGGACAAGACAGCCTCAGCCGGTTCAAACTTAGGTGGCTTAACCTGGCTAACCCTAAAGCTGGTCAGCTTTGCCCCCAGTACATTCTCCATATATTCCAAGGCGAAGTGGTGAGCCTTTTCATCAAAGGAGGCAACACAGTCAACCGGCACCTCTACCTCATAACCGCGGACCCTGGCATCAGCTACAGCGTACAATACGCAGATATGAGTGCACACCCCGCAAACAATCAATTTTTCTGGCTTGAGCTTAATCAGCTTCTCCTCAAGTGAAGTGTTAAAAAATGAGCTAAAGGTTCTTTTAGGTATTATTTCGCCCTCGTATTGGGCTAATTCTGGAATGACCTCTGCCTCGTCGGTGCCTTCAACGGCGTGAGGAGGAAACATTTTGAACTCAGGGTCATCGGGGGTATGATGGTCGCAAAGGAAGAATACCTTGGAGCCTTGAGCCAGCTCCTGCTCCAGAAGACCTTGCACATTGGGGATTATGCGGCGGGCTCGAGCCCCGCAATACAGGGGATAGCCCTCCTCCAGGAAACCTCTGAGCATATCGGACACTATTACTGCATTAGACATAGTCCTTCCTCCGTCTTATAGTCTAGGCACTTCTGTAAAAGTCGCTTTTATATTCTTTTATAATTATGCCGGTGGGTAAAATCCAGCTCGCGTTGGTTCAAGCGTTCTCTCGATGCAGATATCCTGCCGCAAATCGTCGTTATAATCGGCATATGTTGTATACCCTCTGTAATTGGCAGCCTGCTTTACAATTTCCACCATTCTCTCTGGATTGAGCATCATATTAAGTTAACTCTTTCTTGAGGTTGAAAATCAATCTCCCCCACGCCCAGTGCGGACTCTATCGCGTCCTTTATCACCCTCTCCTTTAGCCGAGGTGGATAAAAGGTAAAACTATATGGGTACTTTTGCTTTTAGTCGACTATAATGACGGCTTGAGCCTTCAGTTCAAGCCTGACAAGAGGTGAGATTCTTCGCAGATTAATTGTAGCAACATATCTTGTTATGTGCAACGAAGATGGATAAAAGAGACAGCTTCGTTGTCACAAAGTAAGCAATCGTGCAATTTTGACACCAATAAGTGATGGTGATAAAGTTTTGCTGATGAATTCGTAAAAGGGAAAGCGGAACCGAAAGGAGATAGCCAATGTCCAAGACTGCACTATTTGTTAAAGCAACAATCCGACTGGTTCAAAGCTTACATGGAGGCAGCGGCCTCTATACTCGCTAGCCCACCCGAAGTTATAACTACTACTTCAATCTGGGCAAAGGGGGCTACGCTCTGAAATAGTTGTCGGTGGCATACCGGCTAATCTGGATATGTACAGGCAGGCTCTGCCTATCCGGAATCCATCATCAAATCTGAGAGGTTTGCCTTTTGTGTGCGGTTTTTGGCTATGTCCCCCAACTAAACAAATTGGATATTTGTATAGTGAAATCGGTAAATACTTAGACCTATTCTATAACTATTAGTACCAAGAACTTGTTAATATCGAAGTACTGCTTCTATTTTCAATCGAACCGCGGACTCGGAAACTGCACCAACAATTTGTTCAATTACCTTGCCATCTTTGAAAAATAGTAACAGCGGTATACTCATAACTTGGTATTTCCCTGCCGCCAAACGATTCTCATCCACATTCAACTTGCAGAATTTGACCCGACCTTGATATTCCTCTGCTAGCTTTTCAGTTATTGGGGCAATAATTCGGCAGGGGCCACACCATGGTGCCCAAAAGTCTACTACTACGGGTATCTTGGATTTTAAGACCTGATACTCAAAGTCACTATCATTAACTTCAATGACTCCGGTTGCTATCCTCTCATCTTTGACCTTGATTTGAATCAGAATATCTCCAGGTTGACCATCGGTTAATTGGAGAGCGTTAGTTAATTTTATTTTGCTGCCTGCTGTTGCTCCAGACGGGATATTTACCTCCAGTCTTTTACTATGCCTTGACAATATCTTTTTAGTTCCGAGTCTCGCCTCCTCTGCCGTGATAGTGAGCTCGTAGTGAATGGGATTGACTTTCTGATTTGCATCAATAGATTCATCCATACTCATATTTCCCCGGAATCAAGTTCCAATTTATTTCCTTCTCATTATCAGAGCCACTTTGACGTACTTCAGCTCCCCAATTATACATCGAACTAAAGTACGTAAACTACCCGTCGAACTGGGCTGGGATTAGCTCTTGGTGGTGAATTCAACATTCCGCCCTTTTGTTTGATAGCCGAGGTGAGTCACATGAGTGAGGAAGAGTACTCTTACCAATGGCTACCCTAAGGGAGTAAGCGTAAGTGTGCAACTGTTCCTATGACGTTTTACGTTCATCTGAACCTTAAACTGCTCTGCTAAACACAACTGACTGTACCATCTAGCACTCTCTTCACAATCTTCTTCAAATTGTGTACCAGGCACATTAGCGAAAACTCACCCCGCACTTTCACCGAGCCTCTCCAAACCGTCTCTATCCCTGGTCTGCTTCACCGAGGCATTTGCCTTTAGCTTAGTGCCATCAAAGGCAATGTGCCCCAAGCCGACCATGCCTAAAGAGGCACACAACCTCACCACCTTTACGAATAGTTCGGGAAGTGCATCAGCATGGTCAGTACGAAAAAGGCGGAAGCAAGTACCCCTGACTCTGACTATATTCCTTGAATATCTTCATTACGCACTTACCTCCGGGAGAAGCATCCTTTGCTCACATTATACCCCGTCTGCCAGCTATCAACTACTTCTCCACCGGACTTTTGGACAGCCTCTAATATGTCATTGTTACTCGTTGCAGTTTCCGAACAAGTTTTACCCGGAGCAACCCCTTGGCCTACGGCCAACTTGACGGCTAGGCTTCACAGAAGTATCATAGCAGCCAGAGTTGCCGGAAAGTCTCCTGACTTAAAGAGATGAAATTCAGTCCATCTGGCACTTCCTTCTTACAAGGGGTAGATTGGCAGTTTATCCAAGATTTTCTAGAGAAAGAGCTTCTTGATTAGGCGAGAAAAGTTACCCAAGGTATTTTTTGGTTGGTGGACTGTTCTAGCTGGTAGTTTTTTATCGGCGTGGGGAATTGGCTTTCAGGTTCACGGATTCTCCGCATTATTCCAACCTATAGCCTCAGAACTTGGATTCAGTCGGGCAGTAACATCTGTCGCCACTAGCATTGGAAGGCTTGGGCGGGGCATTGAAGCACCACTGGCAGGGGGGCTTGTCGACAGATTCGGACCAAGGTTCTTAATTATCATCGGCATGTTCATCGCCGGTCTAGGCCTCATATTGATGAACTTCATAAATTCGCTCTGGACCTTTTATATAGTTTGGGGAGTTATACTGGGAACAGGCATCAATATCGGCTTAGAAATACCCGTAGATAAAGCAATTGCGAGCTGGTTTGTGAAGAGGAGGGGAATAGCCCTAAGCGTCAGGTGGCTTTTCACCGGGTTTGCTGGGTTGGTGCTGTTGCTTGTCGCTTGGCTTATCTCCACACAGGGCTGGCG
>CAZMJZ010000078.1:0-6125 GCA_964566845.1 uncultured Dehalococcoidales bacterium
ACCCCCTCTCTCCTTCAAAGGAAAGAGGGGGTATATTTTACAAAGAGGGGCTTACGCCCCTCTTGAACACCTCTTCAGTAAATAAATCCTTATTAGCTGGATTGACAAAAACAGCCTAGCTATCTAAAATGCCAATCATTAACTTGTGTGAACTCAGGTCTGAATTGCTGGATATAGGAGCACCTGATAAAGTAGTGTTGTGTCAGAACTTAGTCCGTAAAACGATAAAGGAGAATATAAAAAATGTTAGAGTCATTAATGACGACAAATGTAATCCTTGCTCTCATTGCGGCAATAAATATAGCAATGTGGCTGACATTCTGGAGATTCCTAAGTAGGCGTTAAATTGCAGGTCTATTGAATGGACAGCTTTGAGCTTTGTAAAGCACCACTTTCATGAGTAACAGCTAGTCACAAATCGTGTATATTATTCGATTAAATGTCGTGAAGAGAATTGGAAGTGGATTCTAAAGCTATACGTTGATAAATAGAAAAACCCATCGGCAAGGTAGAATTAGCCTAACCCATTTATGAGACTTATCTAACTGAATTTCACTACTGACTCAGACTGTTCCCTCATACGCAACCCTAAGCAGTAATCTATTTTCTGTGAAGCTACTAGGCTTTACCGCCTTAGTTGGTTTATATCCAGGAAACTGCTTTATCATGTCTGGTGGTTGTACCATCTTCAGTTATGGTATACGCATATTCAGTATTATTCATCAGGTACCTTGCCGGATCACCGGGTGAACCTGCAGGTTCAGGTTTAGCCAGTATTCCCGTGTCGTTATATGTCACGTCTAAGGTACCAGGATCACTCGCTTCAGATAATGCAGCCGTCACTGCTACCCGGACATTATCAAGTTCGGTATCAGCCGCCTCCGTTTCACCGCTGCCAATAAACTGGGCTATGGCTGGTATGGCTACTGCTACCAGGGCACCAAGAACGGCAATCACCACCAGCAGCTCAATAAGGGTGAAGCCTTTCTTGCCACAATGAAAACAAGCGAAATGCCTAATAAATTTCGTATTCATTTGGTGTTTACTATGTTAACATCTCAATCAGCAAGTTGTTGAGAATAATGATAGTTGTAAATTGAAGTAATGTCAATAACAAAGGGGTTGTTATGTTAAGGTGATTAAAAGGGTAAATACAGGACAAAAACCCCCGTTAAGAAATTCACTCCTTAATTCGTGGATTTTCAAAGGGACATTTCAATTGTCATTGCGAGGAGCCGTAGGCGACGTGGCAATCTCTTGAATGGAAGTGAGATTTCTTCGTCCTTCTACCGAATCCTTCTTTGAAGGAGCAATGACACTCACGAGGTGGGCTTTTTGAATCTGAACTCACGGATTAGGGTCACTAATCGCCTATTGACTAGAGTAATAAAAGCGCCCAAAATAGAGATTGAGATGGAAGCTGTTTTTATAGTTGTTTTTATCTTATTAGGGATGGTGGTGGCTAGCTTCCTCAATGTCTGTATTGACCGTTTGCCCGGTGGTCAGTCGCTTCTTTTTCCTGCCTCTCATTGTGCTTCTTGCCATCATCGTCTAGCCGTAAAAGACCTGATTCCTGTTTTCAGCTACTTATGGCTGCGCGGTCGCTGTCGCTACTGCCAAGCTCCTATTCCCAGGCGCATACTCTGGGTGGAGATTGGCACCGGGCTCCTGTTTGGTTACCTCTACTGGCACTACGGTTTGAGCCTTGAATTAGCCGTTTCGGCTGTCTACTGCTGCCTGTTCATTGTTCTTATGGTCATTGATTTAGAGCAAGGGATTATCCCCAACAAGATAGTCTATCCGGCTATGGCAGTAGCTTTGCTCATCAGTATCTTTATACCTCCATCCAGGCTAATTTATCCTAGTGGAGCGGTTGTCCTACTCTTCAATACCTTCTTACCTGAGGCAGGGATAGCTCAAGCCGCTATCGGTGGTGGCATCGGTCTGGCGGTGTTCTTCCTGATAGTTCTTATTTCCAGGGGAGGAATGGGTTGGGGAGATGTTAAAATGGCAGCTCTGATAGGCATAATTACTGGCTACCTGATACTTGTCGCCTTATTTATAGCGGTAATTTTTGGTGGTTTGGTAGCTGTTACTCTGCTACTGCTAAAGATAAAGAAACGGAAGGAGGGCATCCCCTTTGCTCCCTTCCTGTCTTTAGCCACTATAGCTACCCTCCTGTGGGGGAGTAGCATTGTAAACTGCTATCTGGGGCTATTTTAGACACTATTTACTGAGTAACCTACGCTCTCGTTCGGACAGATAGTTGACACCACAAAGTATGTTGTATGCTCGACTTAAACTTTGGTCAAGCCCCACGAGTTCTCTGTGTTATTGCCACAGATTGCCACACCTTCGTATTGCAATAACAAAAAGGCTAGCCATGACATCCTCTCTCGTCATTGTGAGGCACGAAGTGCCGAATCAATCTCCGGAAAAGGGCGACAACCACTAGACTGATGCTCTCTGCTCACAATTACAGAAAAAATGGTCTAGCCATATTAAGGAAGTGATATGTTACTAATCATTATGGACAGCTACAACCTCTTGACAATCTCATTTGGCGAAGGTAGTATAATGGTAATGGGTCAAAAGTAATAGTTAGTAGGTAGACAATGAGGATAGAACGCCGAAGGTCTAGCATTGAAGTAATAGCTGATATGCTAAGATTAGGTGAAGCTGGCAAGACCGAGATAATGTATAGCGCCAATATGAGCTATTTCCAATTACAAAAGTATCTCAACTTCCTGTTACAACAGGGTTTAATATATAAAGTAACTGTTGGAAATCCGGTAATTACCTATAGAGTGACCAAGAAAGGGCTCAAGCTTCTAAGAAATATAGATAGTATCCTAGAAGTGCTTGAGTTAAGGGAAGAGGGCTGACCCATAGGCTTGTGGAGTTTTTTACTAAATGCAGGGAGGCAAAGAGGCGCTACCAATATTTATCAACAGGGTGGTAGCGCCAAAAATTGTCCGGGTTCTTAGAACACTGCTACCGATAACCAATACCAGTCAAGGGAGAGATGTTATGGCTGAAAAAAGAATGCTAATAGTGCCATCGGAGCTGGTTAAGAAGATTGACGATAACCGTGGCGACATGAGTCAAGCTGAATTCATTGAATTTCTGATTGATAGTCAATTTAAACAGAAAGTAAAAGAGCATGATGATAAGCAGTATGCCACCAAGGAAGAGGTTCAGTCTCTGGAACAGGATATAAAGAAGGTTCTTAGAACCTTCCTTGACTTTTTTATTAGCTATGGACTTGAGCTGGGTAAACAATCCCCAAAAACTGAGTTTGAAGAGCTAAATAGCCGGCTGAAAGAGCTTGAAAACGACCTGGACTCTGAAGTCAAGGGCAAAGAGGCTAAAATTAAATGGAAATAAGTTATTAATCTTGCTAACACCCATATAAATTTTACCGGAAAGCCATTTTAAAACCCCTTCTCCTTTAAAGAAGAAGGGGTTTTTGATTATCCACCGGAGGCACCCCTTCCCATTGTCATTGTGAGGCACTTACCCCTCCTCGTCATTGCGAGGAGTCCTTCCCAGAAGGACGACGAAGCAATCCCTAAGAATGACTTACCACGAGATTGCCACGCCCTTTATCCTTCACCAAAGGGTGAAGGATGAACCGAAGGACTCGCAACGACACTCCCTTTTCGTCATTGCGAGGAGTCCTTCCCAGAAGGACGACGAAGCAATCCCTAAGAATGACTTACCACGAGATTGCCACGCCCTTTATCCTTCACCAAAGGGTGAAGGATGAACCGAAGGACTCGCAACGACAGGGTAAAAAGCTAACCATGACAATTCCCCTATTGAATAGAACATTGTTCTAGAACATAATACCTTCCCTTTATCGGCAGAACCTGCCATAGTCAAAAAGTAATTTGCCATCTGGCGAAAACAGGTCTGAATGATTTACATAGTTACAGGCTCCCTCGGCTTCCTAATAACACATCTTTTGGACATTGTCTCCCTAAAAAGGGTCCCAGGAGCAAAGCCCTTTACCTGGATTTTGGGCAGTGGCTTACTAGCTTATTCAGTTGTAATAGTATGCCTGGCTCCAGATAAGTTGCCGCTACCTATGTGGTCAACCTGGCTAGGCTGGGCACTGCTTTCAGTATCTCTCTTTCTGCTGATATATTCCCTGTTTATCAATCTCCCTTTCCGTAAAACATATATAACCACTGGGGTTGGGGATAAGCTAATAACAACCGGATTATATGCTCTGGTTCGTCACCCATGGATTCACTGCTTAACCCTCCTCCTGCTATCCCTCGTCCTGGTTTCAAGGTCAAGCCTGCTACTTATCGCCTCATCAATATGGATTCTGCTGGATATCTTGCTGGTGGTTGTTCAGGATAAGTTCTTCTTCGGCAGGATGTTTGATGGCTATAAACACTACCGAAAGAAAACGCCCATGCTAGTGCCAAACAGACGGAGCATAAATGCCTTTATAAACAGCCTAAACAGAGATAGAGCCTGGAATCTAGACTTAGAGGAGGAGCAAATAAAATGACTGCAGAAGCTGAACTGTTCAAGCAAGGTAAACACGAAGAGCTATGGCAGAGGTGCTGTGGCTTTATTGACCTTAGCCTAGACGATTTTATGAAGGTTCAGCAGCGGCTGCTCTTAGAGCAATTAAAGCTGCTGCAGGGATGTGAACTGGGTCGCTATATCATGAACGGAGCCAATCCTTATACCGTGGCAGATTTCCGGAAGCAGGTTCCCCTCACCACCTATACTGATTACGCTCCCTACCTCTTGAAACGAAAGATGGACGTGTTGCCTAAGAAGCCAATTCTATGGCAGTACACCTCAGGCAAGTCTGGTGAGTATCCTTTCCGGTGGGCGCCAGTTACCGCTGGGCAACTTGCAGAAGTAGAAGCACTAATATTTGCCCTGGTGTTTTTCTCTAGTTGCAAGCAAAGGAAGGAAATCGTATTCAATGAGCACGATACGGTTCTCTACGGGATGGCTCCCCCACCCTACGCCACAGGCTCGATGGCTCGTGCTTTCCCCCACGAGCTGTTCAATTTCCTGCCACCGGTAGAGGACTCAGAAAAAATGTCTTTTGAGGATAGGATACAGCAGGGCTTTAAGATGGCTCTATCCGAGGGGTTAGATTTGTGCTTTGCCCTATCCAGTATTACGGTAGCCATAGGTAACCGCTTCAGTCAAAGTGATAAAAAGACAGACATCAAGTCTTTGCTTAAACATCCCAGAGCTTCTCTTCGGTTAATAAGAGGACTAATAAAAAGTAAACTGGCTCATCGCTCTTTACTGCCTAAAGATATCTGGTCACTTAAAGGCTTAATCACCTTTGGCATAGACGGCTCGGTATATAGAGAGAAAATAAGGGAAATGTGGGGCAGATATCCTCTGGATTTTCATGGCTGCACTGAGGCTATCTTGATTGCCATGCAGACCTGGGACTACCAGGGTATGACCTTTATACCTCATCTCAACTTCTTTGAATTTATCCCCGAAGAGGAAAGCATTAAATCCAGAGAAGACCCTACATATCAGCCGCCAACTCTGTTGCTGGATGAGGTTAAACCGGGTAACTATGAGCTGGTCATTACCAGCTTCCACGGCGGTCCCTTCATTAGATACAGACTGGGGCACCTGATTAAAATAATCTCGTTACGCAATGAACAGCTTAATATAGACATCCCTCAGATGGTCTTCCTGTCTCGCATAGATGACCAGATTGACATAGCCGGTTTTACCCGGCTATCGGAAAAGGTTATCTGGCAAGCTATAGAGAACACTGGAATAGCTTATGAGGATTGGACGGCACGCAAAGAGGTTAAGGATAAACCAGTACTACACCTGTACCTCGAGCTCAGGGAAAACGGGCTTGCTACTGAGGAGCAAGTAGCTGAATCTGTGCACCACGAACTCAAAAGATTGGATGCTCCCTATGCTGACCTGGAATCGTTTACCGGTTTAAGACCACTGGAGATTACCCTACTTCCCGAAAATGCCTTTCACCTTTATAAGCTGAGACAACAAGCCGCCGGTGCTGAGCTAGCCCATCTGAAGCCGCCTCACATCAACCCGTCTGATGATACCATAAATTTCCTGGTCGATACCGCTGGCAAAGTAGTGGTAAG
>CAZMJZ010000079.1:0-6097 GCA_964566845.1 uncultured Dehalococcoidales bacterium
ATTGACCCGGCTACTGGGTTGTCCTCACGTTTCCTCGATATCCAGTTTGCCCTTGACCAGGTGGTAGACTATGCCCTGGATAACAGGGTAGACCTTGTCCTCTTCTGCGGTGATGCCTATCAGAGTCGCGAACCCACTCAAACTCAGCAGAGGGAATTTGCCCGACGCATTAATCGTCTATCCACCGGTGGCATCCCTATCTTCCTCCTTATCGGCAACCATGACCTGCCTAATGCGATAGGTAGGGCTACTACCTGCGAAATATTTGACACTCTGGCCATTAAAAATGTTTATGTCTCCAACCGCCCCGAAATTCACCGCATCCCGACTAAAAGTGGCACTATTCAAATAGTCTCCCTGCCCTGGTTAAGACGCAGTGCTTTATTAAGCAAAGAGGATGCTAAAAATCTCAGCCTGGAGCAGATTAATCAAAAATTACAACAGGTCTTAACCAAAGTTATTGCTACCAAAGTCCAAGAACTCGACCCTAGACTGCCCGCCATACTAGCCGCCCATGTCTGGGTCTCCGGAGCCAAGGTTGGCTCAGAGAGGTCAATGACCATAGGGCAAGAGCACGCATTGCTCCTGAGCAATGTGGCTAATCCTGCCTTTGATTATGTTGCTTTAGGTCACATTCACAAGCGCCAGGTCTTATCTCATAATCCACCGGTAGTTTATCCCGGTAGCCTGGAGCGGTTAGATTTCAGCGAGGAAGAGGATGACAAGGGCTTCTACCTGGTGGAAATTGACTCCGATAAGGAAACGGGTAAATGGCAGGTCTCCTTTGACTTTCACCCGGTAATTGGGCGCCGCTTTCTCACTATCAACATTAACATTGAGCCACAGGATGCCGACCCTACATCAACTGTACTCAAGGCTATTGCCGAGCAAGAGGATAAAGTTAGAGATGCCATAGTCCGACTCCAAATTAGCCTGCCCGCGGAGATTGAGGGTCAGCTCAGGGATAACGACATCAGGAACGCCCTAAAGGAGACCCACTACTTTACCATTGCCAAGGATATACAGCGAGAGACACGCCTCAGGCTGGGGAAGGGTACAGCTGAAGAAATAACCCCTCCTGATGCCCTGCGAACCTATTTGGAATCAAATTTCACCCCGGAACGAGCCAAAATTCTGCTTGAGTATGGCGAAAAGCTAATACAGGAGCAGAAGATTAGACAGGAGTAAAAACTTCCCCTCTCCTTAGAATGGGGTTAACTTTTCACCAACAAAATGATACCATATATAGTATCATAATGGAGTGAAGCGTGAGCTAACTTGATAAGCTAGTTGAACCGTTCTTGAGGGAACCCGCTGAGGTTTTATTTACAGATGTAGCTAAGGTTTTGGAGGCATTCGGATATGCCGAACGACCTTCTGGAGGAGGAAGCCACCGAGCTTTTGTGAAACCAGGCCATCCACCTAAAATTGTTCCAACTATGAAAGGGCGGCGTGTGAAAAGGGCTTATGTGAAGATGATAATAGAAAATCTAAATTTGGAGGATTGGTATGAGACACGATACGGAGCGTAGGGAATTGGAATATTATCTGAACTTGCGTTATCCAGTAACTATACATTCAGATCCTGCAAGTGGTTTTGTGGCTGAGATTGAAGAGCTTCCTGGGTGTATGACTCAGGCTGAAACATTGGATGAAATCTTCACAGCAATAGAGGACGCTCGAAAACTCTGGATTAAGACAGCCTACAATGAAGGACAGGATATCCCGCTACCACGAGATATGGAGAAATACCCAGGGAAATTCTTGGTTCGTATTCCTAAAGGTCTCCATCGTGATTTAGCACGCGCCGCAAAGCGAGAAGGAGTCAGTCTGAATCAATATGTTACAAGCCTTCTCGCAGCCGGAGTCAGCAAAGATATTATGAAGACCCAAGTAGGTTATATGGCGTGATTTATGTTCAGGGCTTCTCCTTCGGCAAGAATATGGGGTACTACAGAAAAGACCTTGGATTATAATGAACTTTTATCTATACCACAGAGTAAAGAGATAGGGAAAAGTAAAATGTCTTATGTAGTTTCATATAACCTGAGGAAGCCAGATAAAGACTATGTAGGGTTGGTGGAATAACTCCAGCATTCTCCCTGCCGGTGGCATTACTTAGATTCAACTTAGTTAATCGTAACTTCGGAAAGTATCCGTGAACTATACAATCGCTTAGCGGCTCACGTAGAATCTGATGACAATATACTAATTATTGAAGCAGGGAACCATATACAAGGCTGGCTCCCAAAAGAGGCTTGGGAATGGATTTACCGAGCGATACCTAACTGGCAGTCATAATTCTGAGTAACTCCATTTCATATACAAAATTTCTAATAGCATACGACATACTACTAGTCCACCAAAAAGTTAACTCACCGGATGATATGAAGTCAAGATAATTAAAATCCCCCCTCTGCTTTTAAAGGCTAGTGGGATATGGTGGGTGGGGTAGACAAATAATCTTACTCCCCATTTCTATTGACAGGTCTTGACTGCGTGTTATATAGTGCTACAAATTCTCCATAACTGGTAGTTAATCAAATGGCACCACGGAAATCGTCTAAGAAAGAGCCTCAAATCCTGGAAATGCCCCCGCAAAAGATGGCGGTGGTCTATGGCAAGGGTGCCCCGGATAAGGTCTTCCCCGAACTTATGCCTGCCCTTTATGGTTCGGTTTACACTCTCAAGTTTAACCTCAAGAAGAAGGGACTTCCCACCTTCAAGGTCAGTGGACTACGTGCCCGCTATCCTGATGCCCACCTCGTACCTATGGATGAATGGACACATATTATCGCTTTGCCCATTCCTGAGGACACCACCTCCCTACTCCAGAAGGTAGCCGTCACTGAAGTCAAGATTGAGACCTGGGAATATGGCACTGTAGCCCAGATTCTTCACCTCGGAGCTTATGACCAGGAGCAACCCACTGTTGAGCGTCTATACCAGTTCATTGAAGACAGCGGCTACGAAATAGCCGGTGCCCACGAGGAAGAATACCTCACCACCCCTGACGCCAAAGTCGTCAAGACCATCATCAGGTATCAGGTTAGAAAGAAGCAGGAACTCTAAAATAATCCATATTTCGGCTGAGGAATGTAACCTCCTGCGACGAGAGCCCTCGCCTAATCAAGCTAAACTCATTTATGTCAACAACCTATTTTGCGTAGCTTACTTTTAGCGAAGATGCAGCATCCGCCAGTGTTTGATGTATCGTATTACCTCATCATCGCCGAGGTCATACCATTGGCGGTAGAAGTCAGCTACGGCAAATCTCGGCATGAACCCTGTCGTGACGGTTACTACTCTATCGGCGACCCTTTCTAACTGCTTAACGGCTAATGCCGAGGCACAGGGCACCGCCACAACTATTTCCTTCGGTCGGCGATGGCGCACCGATTCTACCGCTGCCATCATGGTAAAGCCTGAAGCCAATCCATCGTCTATGATTATCACCGTCCTGCCACTCACTCCAACCAGGGGTCGGTCTCCACGGTAGAGCATGCTCCGCTGCTTAATCTCGACTCTTACCCTGCTAGCCTCATACTCTATCTGTTGACGGCTCAAGCCGATTCTCTTTACTACTTCCTCGTTGAGGATAATTGTTCCATCGTCAGCAACGGCGCCAAAGCCAGCTTCAGGGTGAAGAGGCAGGGGAATCTTACGGGAAATAACCAGGTCAAGGTCAGCTTTAAGTGCGCTCGCTACCTCCAGCGCCACCGGAACACCCCCGTTAGGGATGGCAAGCACGACAACGGATTGGTCATTATATTCACCTAGCTCGGAGGATAATCGTCTGCCGGCATCATGTCGGTTGTCAAAGATAGAGCGTCGTGCAGCAGAATATGTAATCGCTCTCCTCCTTATTTAATCAGCTTAAATTCGTTAACATCCACCAACCCAAAATCGGTCAGTCTGAGTTCGGGGATTACTGGTAGCGCCAGGAAGGAGAGCGTGGCGAAGGGCGAAGAAAGGTTTGTTCCCAATTCAGTAGCCAGATTCTGCAGCTTTTCCAAATTATCCGCTACCACCTGCAATGGTTCATCAGATAGTAATCCAGCAATGGGCAAGCCTAAGCTAGCTAATACCCTGCCATCAGCAGCAACCACCAGACCACCATTCAGTCTTTCAATTTCCTTAACCGCAGTGAATATGTCCTCGTCATTAGTCCCGACGGCAACGATATTGTGAGAATCATGAGCAAAAGACGAAGCCAGAGCCCCTCTCTTTAAGCCAAATCCCATAACCAATCCCAAACCAATGTTGCCTGTAGCCTTGTGCCTCTCCACTACCACCAGCTTCAGAATATCACGGCCAGTATCAGGCACAACAACTCCATCCAAAACATTAACCTTTTCCATCCTTTTTCTGGTAATTATCTGACCGGGGACAACTTCAATAACCGGCTCGGTTTCCCCTGAGTTAAAAAGCCTCAATGCCTCTTTATTGAAGGGCTTAATATTTACCGTATTAGTCACCCCTATGCCCCTTCCTTGATATTGAGAGAATAACGGCTTCCCCTCCCTGGCTACAAGGCGACCTTGATAAAAGACCATATCTATTTGCAAGCCAGATAATTCACTAAGCACAATTAGATTAGCCATATAACCAGGAGCCACTGCTCCCAGACCATCTAGTCTGAAATAATCAGCCGTATTTATAGTAGCCATCTGTATAGCTCGCACCGGCTCAAGACCACGACGAATCGCCTTTCGTACTACGGCATCAATATCACCATCCTTAAGCAGGTCAACACAATTACGGTCATCAACCACAAACAAGCACCGTTTATAGGTCTTATCAGTAACTAAAGGCAGTAAGGCATCAAGGTTTTTCTCTGAAGAACCTTCTCTAATCATAGCCCACATACCCTGTCTGAATTTTTCTCTAGCCTCATCCAGAGACACAGATTCGTGGTCAGAATAAATACCAGCCGCAATATAGGCAGTGAGATTTTTCCCGGTAACACCGGGAGCATGACCATCAACAACCTTTCTTCTCGCCAGGTTGATTTTACTCAATACACTGGCGTTGGCACTGAGTACGCCGGGGAAATTCATTACCTCACCCAGCCCAATACAGCCCTTCCACCGGAGAACCCTCCGAATATCCTCAGGTTCAAGGCTGGCGCCTGATGTCTCCAAAGTAGTAGCTGGCACACACGAAGGAGCCATCAGGAATAGGTCAAGGGGTAAACGACGGGCACAGCGCAGTACATATCTTATACCTTCCAGCCCACAGACATTAGCTATCTCATGGAGGTCGGTAACCACAGCCAAAGTGCCTCGCGGCACTACTGCTCGAGCATATTGAGACACATCAAGCATAGAGCTTTCTATGTGAGTATGTCCGTTAATAAGACCAGGCGCTAGGTAGCTACCACCTAAGTCCAGCACTTGATTAGCCTGGCGATAATCTCCGATTCCGGCAATCCTGTCCCCACAAATAGCCACATTGCCTGACTCAATCTCACCGGTGAATACATTCACCACTCTGGCATTAGCCAGAACCAGGTCTGCAGGAAACTCTCCTTTAGCTACTGATATTAAGTGAGCCTGTTTGGATAACATTATTCTTCAACCTCCAAAACATATATGTTGGGAAGATTGCGAAACTTCTCGTCCAAATCCAGTCCGTAACCCACCACGAACTTATTGGGAACGGTGAAACCCAGATAGTCAATAGTAACTGGAACCTGACGCCGGGAAGGCTTATCAGTCAGAGTACAGAGCCTTAAAGAGGCAGGCTCTTTCTTACCCAGATAATCCAAAAGAAAACCATGGGTGTGACCAGTATCTATTATATCCTCAATAACCAATACATCCCTGCCTTTAACTTTAGACCGAAGACCCTGCACCACCTTAACCCTCCCTGAACTATCCCTGCCCTTAACATAGCTGGATAAACGGATAAACTCAACCTCCAGTGGGAAATCAAGATATCGAATCAGGTCGGCCATAAACACAAAAGAACCCTTCAGAATACCTATAAAAAGGGGATACTTACCTTGATAATCTTCTTTAATTTCAGCCGCCAGCCGCTTGACCGTAGCCTCTATCTCTTCTTTGGTGAAAAGGATATTGAGTTTAACTTGAGA
>CAZMJZ010000080.1:0-6093 GCA_964566845.1 uncultured Dehalococcoidales bacterium
ATATTGACACTATACTAGGTTTGCTTTATATTTAATAATACCATATACGCCTCATACGCTGGGAAAGGAGGTGAATTCAGTGCCAGCTAAGGCTTTTATTCTAATTGAAACAGCCGTAGGTAAAACCAGGGAAGTTACCACCAGTATAGAACAGCTACCCGGGGTGACATCAGTTGATACTGTAACCGGTCCTTATGATATTATCGCTACAATAGCAGGAGAAAGCTTGAATAGTATTGGTGACCTAGTTACCGGGAAAATTCACCCCATCGCTGGCATTTCTAGAACAGTGACCTGCCTGGTACTACCGCGCTAGCCAAACTGAAGCGCCTCCGAGATTCCAAGTATCAATAATCTATGGCTTTTAGCTTCATTAATACTTCATTTATAGTCTCCATAGCCGTAGAAGCACCGGTAGTTACCCCTATATAGTGTTGACCTTGAAACCAGGAGGATTTAATTTCCTCTGCAGATTCAATAAGATATGTTTTAGTAGTCATAGAACATAGCTCAGTAATGCGATTGGTATTAGCACTGGTATGACTACCGATAACGAGCATCAAGTCTACTCTATTAGCTAACTTAACTGCTGCCGCCTGTCGTTCTCTAGTATCATGACATATAGTATCAATAATGCGTAGCTCGGAGTCTTTAACCACGGCGGAATCAATAAGTTTCTTTACAAATTCAGTAAAACGAGCCGGTATCTGAGTTGTTTGGGATAGAACGCCTAAACGGCGAGGTAAATGGTCAAATTTGGTAACAAATTTCTCATCTAGAGTAGCCTCTCCTCTATTATTAGCCCAACCAAGAACACCCTTGACCTCAGGATGGTTAATGTCACCGTATATAACAACAAAAAAGCCAGACTCGGATAATCTCCGAGCTGCCATCTGGGCTCTACGAACAAAGGGACAAGTAGTATCAATTATTTCAATATACCGGTTCCGAACTTCTTCCTCTAGCTGCGGGTTCACCCCATGAGCGCTAAGTACCACAGTATTACCCTGTATATCACCCACCCCTTTGGCTACCCTGACCCCAATCTCAGATAGTCTTTGCAGCACCTGCTGGTTATGTACCACCGCCCCCAGTGTTTCCACCCCCCCACGCTCACTGGCAACCTTCTCCAAGATATCAACAGCTCGTTTAACCCCGAAGCAAAAGCCTACTACACCCGCCTTCTCAATTCTTAATGCCATCTAATCTCCTTGCCCGGCATAAATTCCACGGTACTGTGGGGGGAGGAGCTCAGCGATATGCTCCATAATTAAAGTAGTAAATTTAGACAGCTCTACCTTGGTCAACGGACTATTAACCGGTGGCAGATAGAAAGGACAACCAATGTTAACTGTTATCCGCGGGCGGTGCATCATCCAGAACATACCCTTAATTTTTTCTGTGCCACTAATGCCAACGGGAAGAATAGGAACACCACCACGTAAGGCAACCAGGGCTGCACCTGAGGAAGCATGCTGTAACTGGACGCTCTTACTCCTCGTTCCCTCAGGGAACATAACCAAAGCCTTACCATCAGCAAATAGTTGGTGCACTTGGCGCAGAGCCTTCCTATCAAGTTGCCCACGATGAACAGGGAAAGCTCCAAAGCCTCGTACGAAGTAACCAATCACCCTGAAATGGAATAACTCCTTTTTTGTCATAAAGACTACCTTTCGGCTGAGGCTAACCACAAGTAAAGGTGGATCAGCTAGATGAAGATGATTGGCTACAATTAGCAAGGCTCCCTGACTGGGGATATTTTCTCTACCTTTGATTTGCCACCGAGTGAATAGAAGGAGCAGTGTCCTCACTATTAGCCTACCCACATAATAGAACCAGGGCATTTTGCCTCCACAATTTTTCAATTATAGCCCAGTGCTCAGGGCAAAAACAAACCTTGCCTAAACTCGCCTCTTACGCCATAATACCTAAAAGGATAAATATAAAAAAGCTAACTATGGTCGTGCTATCTGAGAAGAGGCAATGTATCTTGACAATACCCGAGAAAGAGTCCAGTATCTATCAACAACAGAAGCAGATAGACTAAATAAAATGTTCGATAAGTATGCTGTGCCCTAGTATAAAAAGCTTGGAGTATTTAGCAAAGAGCCAGCTCATATATTAAAAAATTATTATAAGGCATATTGAAATAGGAGAATACTATGATTGCTACTGTTACCCTTAATCCCTCCCTGGATAGAACTATTACTGTTGACGGACTGGTTGTAGACGAGACTAACCGATGGACAGGTACGAAACTTTACGCCGGGGGCAAAGGCATAGATGTGTCACGCGCCATTCATGAGATGGATGGCATAACTACAGCCTATGGCTTCGTAGGTGGTGCCGATGGCGAGATTCTAAAAATATTGCTTTCTATGGAGGGGGTGCCATTTAACTTTACCGCTATTGAGCAGGAAACGCGCACCAACTTCATTATCACCGATACCACGACTTCCCACCAAACAAAGATTAATGCTCCCGGCCCACAAATTTCCAAAGAAGAACTGGAGAGGCTCATCGCACAATGGAGAGGAATCAACCCCAGTCCAGATTTGATGGTATTTGGCGGTAGTGTCCCACCCGGCGTTCCGGTTAATATCTACCATGACTTGGTCACGGGAGCTAAAGGCTATGGGGTGAGAAGTATTCTGGATTCTGAAGGTAAATGGTTAGAAGATGGGACAAAGGCTAAGCCTTACCTCGTCAAGCCTAATGTCCATGAGGCTCAGGAGATGCTTAAAACGGAACTACCCACTGAAGAGGCAATCATTAACGGGGCTCTTGATTTAGTTGAGACGGGGATTGAAGTAGCAGTCATATCTAGAGGAAAGGAAGGCATTATTACTGCCACCAGGGAGAGGATTATTAAGGCAGTTCCACCCCCGGTAAAGGTAAGTAGCGCCGTAGGTGCTGGCGACTGCACTATAGCTGGTCTTGCCATTAAACTAGCTTATGGAGAGCCTCTGGTAGAAGCTTGTCGTCTGGCGGTAGCTATGGGCTCTGCCGCTGTGTTAACCCCCGGCACTGAACTATGCCATAAAGCCGATGTGGAAAAACTACTGCCACAAATTCAGGTATGGGAGATGGCAACTGCCCACCGGGCTAAAGCATTTTTTCATGGCTAATACATAGCTATAAGATTAAATTCAATACTCCCCCGATAACAGGACTAGCCCAGACAAAACGGTAAGCCGTACGGCAAAGAATAAGTTCACTACCCAGCAGCCCTGTAGAAGCAAAGTGCCCGCCTAATTAAATCTATAGCAATAAGTCCGGCCATGGAGACAGTGTAGTGACTTTGCTGCGACTTCTACTTTTCCTTATTATCACCGGATTTCTTTATATTCTCCGGCGTAGAAGGACATGGGTTCACATAATAGCCACAGCCGGCGCAGCTCCCGCATTCCCCGCCACGCTCGCAACTGTACATAGCTAGCCTGAAGGCTATATTCCCAATCTTCTTTCCAATATCTTTAAGCCTCATAATAACTGACCTGTTCTATCTTTCTGTTCTTCTTCTGGCAACAAAATAGAGTATTACCAGCGACAGTGGCAGCAGATATATCTCAGGCATATAGGGCGGACCGTATGTGGCTAGGAAATCCGGGTTAAACCAAGGGGTTCCTGCCTCTGGTCCTCCTGGAATGGAACCAGCTATCCTCGCCCATATCGCCATTCCGGCAACAATCCATATCATTATACTAGCCACTACTGATTTACCCAGTTGACGAACATCCAGAAAATTAGTGATACTGGAAAGATAAATAAGTCCGGCACAGATAAGGATAATTGCTCGCCACCCCACAAACATACCCCCCATCTGTAATGGTCCCCGACAAACCACTCCCAACCCCGCCGTGCCCATTACTACTAACTCTATTATCCCCAAAGCCAATACAATAAAGCCAAAGATAGCAAAATATACACTGCCGAATGTAGACCTATTTCCCATCTATGCTGTCCCCAATCCCATTCCGATTAGATTGAGCAAACCTCCAAAAACAAAGACCGTCACTACCAAAACCAGCATGGTCGCCAGGAATTCCTTCCATTTCTCCTCTTTTAACATCAGGGCAACGGTAGCTAAACAAGGGAAATAGATACAAAGTAAAACCACCGAGGTAAACATCTGCCAGGTAGTCAGCTCAATACCGCCAAGCAGCCCTATGGCTAGGTCTTTCCTCAGGAATCCTGCTACCAGAGGGGCTACTGTTTCCTCAGGCACGCCAAATACTCCAGTCAGCACTGGAGCCAGAGCATTGCCCAGCCAATCCATAGCCCCGGTTAGATACAAAACCGCAACAATGAGGCAACCTAAGAGGAAAAAGGGGACAGCTTCCATCAGGAAATGTGATGTCCTCGTTCCCATCTTTCTGCCTATATTCCTCCAAGTTGGTTTCTGATATGGTGGCACATCCATTAGAATCTCGGGTGATTCCCCAGGCCAAACCTTGTTGAGAATGAAACCAACAGCGAAATAACCTATGGCTAAGGCAAGGAAAACCCAGCCTATCAGATGTGGGATTAATCCTTCCATCATTCCAATCTGAGCGGCGCAGGGGATAAATACCCCCAATAAAGTAATCATCATAAAACGCTGTTTCCTCGTCTCCAACGAGCGACAAGCTGTTACTCCAGGCACATTACAACCCAGGGAAAGGATAGTAGGTATAATGGCATAGCCGTGAAGTCCAATCTTGTGCAGTAAACCGTCAACGAGAACCGCCAGCCTGGGTAAATAGCCAACATCTTCTAAGAAGGCAAACACCAGATAAAAGGCTACTATCGCCGGCAGAACCACGCCTATTGGTAAAAAAAGCCCACTGGTAAGCACACCAAAGGATTCAAAACAAGTTTCGGCTGCTGGGTCACCGACGAAAATATAGTAAAGCCAGGTGCCCTTTCCCGGAAAAACGCTCTGAATCCAGGGCAGAAAGTGGACATCAAATATCTTGACGAAAAAGCCGTCGGTAAAAAATCCGGCAAATCCGCTAAAGAACATCCATAAGCCATAGATAACGGCAATAGCAAAGGGTATGCCTGTTAGTGGTTTGACAGTAACATCAGCAATGACATCTCTTAAAGTAGGCTCATATTCGCCAATTTCTATAGTCTCTTTAGCTATTCTATCTACTAAGTCCCATCTTTGCTCAACGGTGAGTTCCAATAATATCTCCTATGCTCTTAGTAATTTCTTCTATTGTAACAGGTGCTGCCTCTTTCATTCTTGTCACTAACTCTTTAAAACCTTCGCCTCTGGTAGCTACTGTAGGCACTACTGGCACCCTCAGAATCTGCTCCAATTTTTTGGTATCTACCTTCACATTCACACTCTTAGCTGTATCCCACATATTTAACGCAATTATGACTGGATAGCCTTTCTCAATAATTTCCAATGCCAGGTAAAGACCACGCTCCACTTTAGAGGCATCAATAATACATATAACCAGGGCTTCTTTCTCCTCCTCAAGCATCTTCACTGCTACCTCTTCGGCTTTGTCCTTGGGTTGTAAAGAAAAGGTGCCCGGGACATCTATGAGGTCAATATATTCACCCTGAAACAGCATGTGTCCTTTAGCAAAGTCAACCGTTGTTCCCGGATAATTTGATTCGGCAACATTGGCTCCCGTTAGACGGTTGAAAAAGGAAGACTTGCCGACATTAGCCTGACCCATTAGCAACACCTTTTTCACTCTTTCACCCTTACTACGATTTTGTCGGCTAATCCCAAGCCAATAGATGTATTACTTCTATCTACAGTTACCACTACCGGACCCTTTATCGGTTGTTTGGTCATCATCTTTATTCCCTTACCTTCTCTGATACCCATACCGGCTATTTTATACTTTAACCTTCCCCCAACTTTTATTACTATGCCCTCCTCTTCGTAATCCATTGCTGATAGCTTCTTCTCCATTTTTTTGCTTCCCTTCAGACCAATTTTTCACGTAACCTAATAGTTAGTGGATATTTTTTAAATTTCACTCCGCTGTTTTCTCATGGTTTTTTCAATCCGTATTCACTACGATTTCCTTTGCCATTCCGCGACCGATGGCAACGACATTCCTATCAACCTCAACCGTTACCGGT
>CAZMJZ010000081.1:0-5963 GCA_964566845.1 uncultured Dehalococcoidales bacterium
TTGTTTCGGCACTTTGGTTGCTTCATCACATTCGCAAAGGCATTTATCGCAATGACAAGAAAAGGAAACGAGATATCACGAATCATTTTAACGAGAACACATACTTGACACATTCCTAATTAAAAATTATAATTGAAGATGATTAAATTTTTACCAATAAAGGAGGACTAATATGAACGCAAAGGAACGCGTGATGGCAGTACTAAACCATCAAAAACCGGATCGTATGCCCTGCTTTACCGCCAACTCGACTGTAACTTACGACCAAATGGAAAAGGTGGGCGCGTTCTGGCCGGAAGGGCACGACCAGGCAGAACCCATGGCTAAACAGGCTATGGCTGCATACACCATTCTCGGCTTTGACGTGGTAAGGGCTCCCTTTGACCAGATGACTGAGGCTGAGGCTCTTGGGGCTAAGGTAAAGTCTGGCGGTGAGAAGGGCATCCCTGGTATGGCAGAGCCACCCGTGTATACAATAGATGATACCGCACCAAAGGAGCTTCCCGCCGATTATCTGTCACGGGCAAGAATACCCGAACTACTCAAGGCAATTACAATCATGAAGAAGGAACTGGGCGATGAGGTACTCATTGAGGGCGGAATTATCGGACCATTTTCCATTGCCGCTTATCTGCTAGGGGTGACAAAAACACTAAAAGCCTCCCTTAAGGCGCCGGATAAGCTCCTCCCCTTCCTGGAAATATCGGAAAAGGCAGGAACTGCGTTAGCCCACGCCCTTATTGATGCCGGTGCCGACATCATCGCCAATGAGGATATGACCGCTTCTCCCGACATTATCATGCCCAAGAGTTACCATGACTTGGTATATCAGTTCCAAGCCAAGCAGTTTGAGGAGATAAATGTACCCACGATACTCCATATTTGTGGTGATGTCGGCTCCATCATAGAGTGGGAGGGGAAGAGCGGACCCGATATCTTGAGTATAGAACCTGCCACTGACCTAAAGCTAGCCAGGGAATTGGTCGGTCCAAAGCCTATCTTTATGGGCGGGGCAGACGCGGCTAAAGTATTATTTATGAAAACCCCGGATGAAGTAAAGGCGGCTTGCATAGAGCAGGTAGAGGCGGGTATTCAGATATTGGCTCCGGGCTGCGCCGTAGCCCCGGGTACACCCACCGAAAACCTTATAGCTATGGTAGAAGTAGCCAAAAGCTATACATATTAAGCAAAATCATAACCGGTCTTGCTGGAACTGGTTGATTGGTAATATTTAGCAACATACTACAAGAAGGCACGTCTGAGAAAAGAAGAGTATATAGAGGTAATGCTGAGGAAAGAAGAGTATAAAGGGCGTCAGCGTTTCTAGTTAGGACTTGCAAAAAAAATTGAGGTATGGTAAAGTTAAATTGGTGTATTACTACCCTAATTTGTAATATAATGGGGAAGGAGGTGAGATCCAAAAAGATAAATTAAAGGACATATAACAGCAATCTATTTATTAAAAAAGGGGGGAAAAAATGGCAAGAAAACCAACTACTGAAATGGCGTTTAAAAGCGGCGAGGAGATGATTTTCGGAACCGCCAAATTCCCGGTAACCAGTAAGAGGGGAATTAAGTATGGTGGAGGGCATGTCCATCCTACAGTAAAACCCCATCCCAGACCGGGAACTGAAAAGACCAAAAAGACGCTTATGCGTGAGTATGAGAGGATGAACTACGATGCCCTGGAAAGAATGGTTATCGTGGGACATCCCACTCTGGTGGTCGAGAATGAGCATGTATTCCAGATGACTCATACTCCCGATTGGGGTGGAGATATTGCCGCTCAGGTAGCTAGGCAGATGGATGATTTACTGGCTAAATACGGGCTGAAGTCGGCTCATACATCGACTATAGCTGACCTGCGAAGACCAGAAAGCGTCCACATGCGGACATCCGATTATCTCCATGAAATGATGGCATCTTTTGATGCGTGCTCCAAATATTCCGACCATGTTTCCATAGAGTCCATGGGCGGGAAGGAAGTATTTGACTATGCCCTCATCCGCCAGGATATGGCCGGTATTCTAATGGGCATAGGTTATCTGGGCTCTATAGACATGGAGTGGTGCTGGAACCAGATTGTAGATATTTGCAAGAAGAATAATTGTATTCCCGGAGGGGATACCAACTGCTCAGAGGCAAACACAGCCATGTTCATGGCAGGTGGGTTGACCTCCAAAGATGTGCCTCATGTATACGCCGCTCTATGCCGGGCTATTTCAGCGGCAAGGACTATGGTAGCCTATGAGTGCGGTGCTACCGGACCTACCAAGGACTGCGCCTACGAGGACCCCATCGTCAAGGCAATGACCGGGGTTCCTATCACCACCGAGGGCAAGACTAGTGCTTGTGGGCACTCCGACCTAGCCAGCAACCTAATTGCTGCCGTATGTGATCTCTGGAGCAACGAGGCTGTGGAATATCACGACATGTTCGGTGCCACCACCACCTCGGTTTTCGCTGAGATACTCGGTTACGATTGCGCTCAGTTTAATGCCGCCATAGATTTGGGGTTGGCTAAAGAGATGCAAACCATCCTGGTCAACTCTGACGCGTATCGTGACTCACACAGCCTTATCTTGGTACCCGATAATGCCTGGGCGATAGGTAACGAAATTGTCAAGAACACATCTAAGGGATACTACACCAGAGCTAGAGCCGGAGCCATAAAGGCAGGTAGCATCATTCTGGCTGACTCAAAGTTTAAATTGACCGCATTTGAAAAAGATGCCTTAGAGGATGCAATGAAGCAGATGGAGGCTCTTCCCGAGGATGAAGGTAACTTCTTAGATATGGCTATGCCAAAATACAAGAAGTTAGTGCCAGGCTTCAATCCGGATTCCTACGGATTGAAGTAATAGTAGGAACATTTATATATTGCTCCTAGGTATACACCGGTATACACCGAGCCAAAACTTTTGGTTACAGTGTAATTGGCTAAGAGTAAATGATACTGTAGCAGGTTTTGGTGGAATCAACTGATAAAAGGAGGAAAGCATGAAATTCTTGAGTGATTTTTCCAATATTTTTAAGCGCTATGACCTTGATACTGAGGTGAAAAAACAAGAGGCGCGTAAAGTCTCCGATGACCCTGTGATGCAAGAGATTGGTCATCTTGTTATCGAGGGAGAAGCAGAAGACATTGTGGGACCAGTAAAAAAAGCTTTAGAGACCAAAGCGCCTATTGACGTTATTAATGATGGTCTTATCAAGGGTATGAATGAAGTGAGTCGTCTGTGGGATGAGGGTATCTATTTCTTGCCTCAGGTTATTCTAGCCGCCGACGCCATGAACGTTGGTATCGCTCTCTCCGAAGAAAAGATGGGGCATGCTATGGAGAGAAAAGGCAAAGTGGTTACCCATACTGCCGAGGGTGATATTCATGACATTGGGCAGGTTATTGCCAACGCCCTTCTCAATGCTGGAGGCTTTGAGGTTATTAACCTTGGGTGCGATTGCCCGGTAGATACGGTTGTAGCTACGGTTAAGGCGGAGAAACCGATCATGGTCACCGGGACCGCCCTAATGACCACCACTATGACTGCGTTCCCCAAGATTTGCCACCAGCTTGAGGCAGCGGGAATCCATATCCCCTTTATTTCAGGAGGGGGAGCAGTCGCCGAAGAATGGTCAACCTCTTTTCCGCTGAGTATTTGGGGTAAAGAGGATGGCTGGGCTTGCGGATTGGCTGAGGACGCCCTGGCTGGCATGAGTTGGGAAGATATGCGGGGAAAGTGGAACGGATAATAGGAATAAAGCCCTAATAATAAGTCGATAATGTAAAAAGGGCGGAGGATGATTGCAGATATTGTTTTTGGGTTTTTAGGTTCTGGTAAAACCACATTTATCGCCAACGTTCTAAGGGAATGGGGGCAAGATGAGAAAATTGTAGTGTTGGTAAATGAGTTCGGTGAGGTTGGTATAGATGGTGATTTATTATCCAGCCAGGGTGCTGAAACAGTAGAAATGCCCGCCGGGTGTATCTGCTGCACACTTCAAGTAGACTTTAGACGCCAAATGCTGGAGATAAGTGAAACCATCAATCCGCAAAGGGTTATAATCGAGCCGACTGGTGTAGCTCAAATAACCCAGATTATGTACATCATAAACGCCGAATTATTCAAGGATAGGATTGAAGATATACATAATATCTTGGTTACTGATGCTACAAATTTCATCAATTTTTATAAGCGAAATCGTCATTTTGTCGAGTCCCAGGTAGCAAATGCAAATGTGGTTTTGCTAAACAAATGTGATAGGGTCAAAAAAATACAAGCTGAGGTTACCAAAGAAGCCATATTAGCAATCAATCCTCAAGTTCCTGTTCTTATAACTGAGTTTGGGGCAGTGGAGTGGGACGAATATAAATCAGCCCTCTCCGCTGTCCCTCATGCGTCCCTAGATTATGAAGCGGAACCATCTTCCCCGACAGAGGAAATAGAAGAAGAGGGACTGATACATGTCCACGAGGATGAAGATGAGTTAGGCTATGAATCTTGGGGCTGTATTTATGAACTCTCTTTTGAACGGCAAGAGTTGGAAAAGCTGTTTCAAGAGATGCTAAATTCCTCCCTGTTAGGGGAGGAAATAGTTAGAGCTAAAGGAATTTTCAAGGTTGATAACCAATGGCTAGTGGGACAACTTGCTTCGGGAGAAGTTTCATGGCAGGAAATTAAAGGTTCCTACCAACAGAGCAAAATCTCAATAGTCGGGAGAAACTTAAAAAAGGAACTGATTGGGACCGCGGTCAACCGCTGTTTAGCGGGGATAAGCGGTTAGGGGGTCATTTACTAATGATATTTACCGCCCTATGTTCCCAAAGGGATTAGGACGGTAAAGTTTGCTTGGACAGATGTTTAGGGATTCCCAGAAAAGCTTGAGCGAGGGGGAATGCTTATGGTGGTGATAAACACTCATTAGGAATGAGGCTCGTTACTTTTTTAAGTTGATATTTAAGTTGCATCACATTTTCAATCCATCAAGAAAAGGAGGAAGGGAATATGGTAGTCCCAGTACTTTTAGGAATTAGTCTTATGTGGTTTCCCGTAGGATTACTTCTCCTAGGCAAAGGAGAGGCCAAAGGGACAGGTGCCCTTACTCTCATGGTGGGCACACTTACGATTGTGGGCGCCATCATCATTGCAACCATGGGCGCGGACCCGATTGTTGGCGGCTTGCTCTTCGCCTACGGGTTCTTTTACAATATCGTGGGGTACTCCCTATATGCCGGGCTGACAGACCCGAGATCAGTGGGCAATGCCAGTGCCACGGTAGGCTTAATAACCGTTGTCTACATAATTCTCTTTTTAACCGTCTTTGCCCCGAACGGCTACATGGCGTTGGCTTGCGCTGGATACCTGGTTCTCTATATCATGGTCTGGCTCAACGCCTACGGCAAGTTCTCCGGCAAGACATTAGGTTGGTCACTAATCATATGGACATTCGTCGGTCTTTGGTGGCCTGCTTTCACGCTGTTGGCTATGGGCAAACTGCCGTTTTAAAGTGCATAGGGAGGCACACCGACGACCTTATTACAGAACAAGAACAGCAATGATATATATGGAAGCAGTTGGTGTGCCTCTCTTTCTGCTTATTGGTCATAGTCGGAGATTGTTATAATTCAGTATACAGGCTTAATATGTCAATCATAACCTTATTATAGTACTATCTTACCTTGGTGGGTTTGATAGGAAGATTTACCGTATATGACAAGAATATCCCATTAACTGTTAACTAAGTCTTAGTTTTGAAGGAGGAGTAATAACATGGCAGAACAAAAATATGAGGAGTTTCGTCCCCTTGAGGAAGAGGATTTACTTAATTATCTTCCAGATGTGAGCTACAGTGAATGTGGAGCGGGCAGTGATGTGGAATTTGCTGAACTAGTAATTGAAGGCAAAGCCGAGCCTACTAAATGTCCCATACTGGACGAAAAAATTGCAGCCGCAATGGAAAAAGTG
>CAZMJZ010000082.1:0-5939 GCA_964566845.1 uncultured Dehalococcoidales bacterium
GGCAACACCTGGAACAATTCAGTATCCAAGCCATTCACCGCAAAGTAGATGATACCCATCCCATATTTGGTACGAAATAAGGAAAGTAGGATTAAGAAATGAAGAGAATAGTCATACTAACAATACTAGTCTTACTCCTGGGAATAGCACCGGCTGCTTGCGGAGGTGGTGAGGAAGCAACTGTTCCCCCAGAGGGCTGGTGCTGCTTTGACGGCGATGTTTTTCCATCCTCGGAGCCTGAATGTACTGAGAGCGGCGGTCACTTCTTCCCTACTCAGGAGGAGGCTGAGGATTACTGCCTGGGTGAAATGCCACCCGAAGGCTGGTGCTGCTTTGACGGTGAGGTTTTTCCATCCTCTGAGCCTGAATGTACTGAGCGGGGTGGTCACTTCTTCCCTACTCAGGAGGAGGCTGAGGATTACTGCCGGGGTGAAATGCCAGCCGAGGGCTGGTGCTGCCTTGACAACGAGGTTTTCCCATCCTCCGACCCTGAATGTGTTGAGCGGGAAGGTCGCTTCTTCCCCACCCAGGGGGAAGCTGAGGATTATTGCCAAACCGCCATTGAACAACCGACAATAAGAGATCTTAAGGGTCCGGATTGGAAGAGATATGTTGGGACAATAGTCACCGTAGAAGGAATCTTCGTCCGTGACCCGCTGCCTATGTTGATTACTGACCTTGGCATAGTCAAGGTGAATATGCCCATGCCTGAAGATGGATACATCATTCTTATCGGTAATCAGGCTGAGGAAATCGACCCTGGGGAATACGGCGGAGCAAAGTTGAGGCTAACAGGTCTGGTCGAGGAGATTGATGATTCAAAAAATTATCTGAAGGAGTATGTCGCAATCCAGGTCATTGCTCACGAATTGCTGGAAAGGGTGGAAGTATATAATCCCAGGCTAATCCTATCCGTCATTCATCCTGAGTTTCGACAGCCGAACCGCATTGCTGTTTTGTTTAGCGGAGGTATTAAGCAAGCATCTAATCACATCCGTTACTGGAACGACCTGAAATTCATGTACAGCACCTTGGTAAATGAATACGGATATATGCCTGCGAATATCGCCGTTCTCTACGCTGATGGGAAACAAGCCAAAGACCCACAAACAGGCAAGACTGATACCCAGATACCGGTGCATTATTCCGCTACCCAGGCCAATTTGCAAACGGTTTTCAATCTGTTGAAACAAAATACAACGACACAAGATTTCATATTCATGTTTACCACGAACCACGGTGGAGGTTTCTGTAAGGCAGGATGTAAGGGTGCATGGGGAACGGTATATTATGACTGTGGAGGTCAAGTTGACACAAATGGTGATGAACCTAGTACGGATGTCCTGTGGGAGGCAGATTACAATATGGACCTCAACAACAATGGTCAAATAGGCGGTAGCGTCTCCTGGGATGAAGAATTGTGCAGTTGGGGAGGCTCGATTTTTGATGACACCTTTGTAAATATGTTTGCGAATCTGAAATATGATCGGATGGTAATCGTCATGGAACAATGCTTCAGCGGTGGACTTATCTCTGACATGGCAGGTAGTAACAGAATCATCATCTCAGCCGCAGGTGAGTATCAGCCTTCATATGCTATGGGACCATATCCCTACGATACTTACGATGAATTTTCTTACTATTTCACCTGTGCCATTAACGGTGCAGATGACAAAGGGAAAATAGTAGATGCGGATACCAATAATGACGGGCAGGTATCCATTGTTGAAGCATTCAATTATGCAAGAACAAAAGACACATGCGCTGAAACCCCCTACTACGAAGACAGTGGAGATGGTGTCCCTCACTCAGGGTCGATACCAAAAGGAGGCGACGGAACATTAGGCAGCAATACTTTTCTTTGATATATGATTGTCTTGGATAAGGAGGAAGAGTATAGGATAGAGGTAGAGAAATTCTCCCGAGTTACTGCATGCAATAAATGGGACACGGTGGGAGCATGCCACCGGCAAATTAAACTTGTATCTAAAGTAGGATGAAGTGAACTTGATTCTTCCCTATAAATTGCCCAACCAAGTCAATCGGATTGATGCTTGGAAAGTAGGACAATGATGATAATGGGCATGCGTTTCAAGCTGCATGTTGAAAACTTAGTCATACTCCTATTGATTGGCACGATGATTTTGACGAGCTGCAGCAATGGCGAGGAGCCAGCTCGTCGAGAGACACAGCCTCCCGAGGTGTATATAACCCATGGGCCGGTGTTACCTCAACACGGTGACCATATCGAATTTGTTGCTGCTGCAGATGATGAGAGTGGCGTGGACACGATAGCTATATTTGTTGACGGTGAGAACATAAAACAATGTCACGGCAGTAGGTCCAACACCCATCTACAATGCACGCACATTCTCGGGCCTTACAACCAGGGGCAAATTGTGGAGTATTGGGCTTTTGCAGTAGATTGCGAAGGTAACACTGCACAAAGTAGTATCAAACGCATTGAAGTCGGACAATGATTCAACGTGAGCTCAACTCCTATACTTTCTACACTGTTGATGCCCAAGTGGATACCTAGTGTCATTAGCAATCCCGTATTGGTCTTTTAAGGATGGCAACTATGATAATAACATGTCAGGTTAAGCCTTCAATTTAGGCCGAGCCTAGGGGCACTTTAATCCCTATACCCCCTTCCCCCTAAGTAAGGTCCACAGTCAGGAGCGGACTGATGGTTTTGTCGATGGCACCTCAAGACCAGTAACACAAGGAACTTTGAGAAGCTACACAGGCTAAATGGACAATAGTGTGGCTATCTTCCGATTCTACAATCGGGCTGGCAAAAGGGAGAAGCTATCCAAGCAATATGCCGGTCTCAGTGCTAACTCCCAAGGGAGAGAAGGAATGAGAACCAATAGATTCGTTGTAGCATTGCTTCTAACCATCATACTGTTATCAGCTTTTGCCTGCGCTGGCGAAGAGGAAGTTACTCCTCCAGCCACCCCCACAACTACTCCTACACTAACACCGGCACCCGAAACGCACCACAGTACCATTATTATCGGCCATAATTGCCTCGACATAAGCAAGATTCCATCCTATTGGATTGAGAAGGTTAAACAGAATATCAGCCTTCACTATGCCCACACTTCCCACGGCGAACAATTGCTTCATGGGGCGTATATTGTTGAGAATGAGAACGCTGATTTTACCATCACAATAGGAGAGTGCGGACTCCTATCGGGCACCGATTCGCTGACTTTATTGGACGGTATGCCACCTCTCACAGACTATTGGTGCGAGACTTACGTAGGTCCAGAATACTATTGGGATTCATCCGATGGTATAGAGTGGGTTGGGGAAACCGTTTCAACCTTCGGCATAGACGTTTCTATGTGGTGCTGGTGCTGCCAGCAGGACGACAATTCCCAAGAGGATACCCAGAGATACCTCAATGCCATGAGCTCACTTGAAGCTGCCTATCCAAACACGACGTTTGTATATTTTACCGGGAATGCACAATCCGGGCTCGAGAATAGATACCTGAGAAATGAGCAAATAAGGCAGTATTGCCGTGACAATAACAAATGGCTGTTTGATTTTGCCGATATAGACTGCTGGTACAACGGTGAACAACATAAAGAAGACGGAATTCCGACCGAACATCTTCATTATTCTAACGCTGAGGAATATGAAGGGCATACTTCCTATGACAACTGCCGAAACAAGGGACAGGCGCTGTGGTGGTTGATGGCACGTATCGCCGGTTGGGACGGTGGCGAGGAAGAAGCTACTTCTAAACCGGAACCCACCGAGATGCCCCCCGTGTCTTCCACCGGTTATACCTTCCAGGAAGTGCCGAATCCTCTTACCGGCGATAACACAACCCACCCCTTGGTTGAGAAAGACGTTCCTGTCATTGGAGAATCCTTTAAAGAACCTCACTTTGGAACGACACTGACACGGGTAACGCAAATAGATGGTACAAACGGAATGAATGAATACTCTCGCTTTGATCCCTTCAATAAGGAGCAATCCATGATTATCCTGACTCTGGAAGGGGATTGGAGGGTTTATCGCACCCAGACAATGCCTTATAACCAGAGCAGTAATTTAGTCACAACCTTGATTGGCATGGAAGATCCTCGCTGGGACCCTAATGACCCTGATTTAATTTGGGGGCTGCAGGATTTCCGCATACTCACGGTCAATGTTAAAACGGGTCAAACAACCACAATAAAGGATTTCTCACAGGATTCAAATATCGGACCTATTATAAATGCAGAACCGGATCTTTATCGCATCACTATGAAAAACGAAGGAGAATCATCCATAGACAAACGATTCTGGGCGTTTCTTCTTCAGGGGGTCAATGAGGACTACAGGGCGAGATATATCTTCACCTGGGACCTCCTACAGGATCAGGTTATTGGTGTATACCAGATCCCTTCCAGTGAAGCAGAGATTGATTGGGTTGGTATGTCTCCAGAGGGGAACTGGGTGTTGATTGGTGGCGACCCGTGGAATGGCGGGAACCTTGCCGGTCTTACCATGGCAAATAGAGAGTTTGCACAATTCCATAGACTGGACTATGCAACTGCTCATTCCGATGTGGGTTTAGATATCGAAGGCAATGAAGTCATAGTGATGCAGAATACTCGAACAGACTATATTGACCTGATTCCTATTGATTTAAACACAAAACCAATTCTGGAACCAGGCGGGAGCTATGAGGGCACCAACCGGACACCTCTTATATGCTTATTTTATAATTCGGAATCTCCTATTGGCTTTAATTGTGGCATCCACATTTCCTGCAATGTTCCCGGCTATTGTGTCGTTTCGACCTACATTGAACCAGGCGTGGTGGAACGGAATTGGCTTGAGCGCACGATTACTTTAGTGAGCTTGGATAGAAATAATCCACGTGTCTTCTACTTGGCTAAAGTTTATAACACAACCGCGGCATATTGGGAGGAGACTCAGGCAACAATAACCAACGATGGCTCAAAGGTGGTCTGGGCATCAAACTGGAACCAGAATGTCGGAGAGGAACAGCTTTTTCTTATGCAGTTGGATATGCCAACATTGGATGAGGCTGACTAGCCCGCCAACTGTAACCCCCATCGTTACTGTAGGCTAAGCTTTTGCAATGCTATTTTGATACAATATGATATGACTAAAAGGGGATGAGTTTTTGGCAGCCAGTTTATAGGTCAGCGGAAAAAGCAGAGGTTGGTTATACATGGCTAATGTAACGGGAAGGTGAAAACAATGAAGCACAAAGGATTTGCTCAAGCGGTGTTTGGTCCTATGGTCGTGGCAGCTATGGTTCTTTCAACCTTAGCCCCGGTTGGGGCTGCTCCCACCCAGACCACCGTTACCCTGACCCCGGTGGCTGATGCTACCGTTGATATACTCTCCCCCAACACCAACTTCGGTCATGAACATACATTAGGGGCACAATACCTCTCGTCCCATCAGATGCGCCGTGCCCTAATTCGCTTTAACCTGGCTGCATCAGTGCCGCCTGATGCCATCATCGAGCTAGCCCGTCTGGAGCTGTTCTTAGAGAGCAGCGAAGGTCCGGTCTCTATCAACCTGATTGCTGCCTGCCTGACCGAGGATTGGGTTGAGTCTAATGTGACTTGGAACAACCGCCCGGTAACGGGCTCGCCAACCGTAGCAACGCTAGTGGATACTTCGGTGAGCCCGGTAAGGGTGGATGTCACTGACATCGTGCGGGCATGGCACAATGTCCCCCATTATGGTCTGGAGCTGGCGGGACCAGAAGGGGATACCTTCTATGACCTCGTTTTTGAAAGCCGGGAGCATGGGGAGAGGCCACCGCAGTTGGTGGTGACCTACCGCTTGCCTACCATACTCACTGAGGGCTGGTGCTGCCTCAACGGTGAAGTCTTCTCTGCCACTGAGGCTGAGTGTTTGGAGAGTGGAGGACACTTCTTCGCCACCCAAGAGGA
>CAZMJZ010000083.1:0-5860 GCA_964566845.1 uncultured Dehalococcoidales bacterium
GATGCCAGCCAGCATCATAGCACTGCCAAATAAAGTATAAATAACATACTTTATCGCTGAGTATTCTTTTCTCCCTGACCCCCAGATAGAGATTAAGAAATACATAGGAATAACCTCTATTTCCCAGAAGATGAAGAATAGTAGCAGGTCAAGGGAGCAAAACACCCCCAGGATGCTTGTTTCCAGAAGCAATAGCCAGGCAAAATACTCCCTGGGTCTGAGGTCAATCTTCCACGAGATGAGAACCACCATGAAACCCAGGAAGGCTGTCAGTATTACTAATGGTAGGCTTAGTCCATCAACACCCAAATGGTAGTGAGCATTAAGCGCGGTAATCCATTCTACCTTTTCTACAAACTGAAATCCCCCGGCCGCCTTATCGAAATTGCAGAAGAGAAAGACGGATAAAGCTAGAGGAACAAAGGTAAAAATAGCAGCGATGCGCTTAATCACACGGGCTGATAGGCCGGGAATAAACGCAATTAAAAGCGCCCCTGCTACCGGTAAGAAGATTATCGTTGTCAGATAATTAAAGCCCAACTATGCTGACTCCTATAAAGTTTCTCTATTAACCTCACCTTACCGAAGGTGACTCTGTCGGTCCCTGTCCACCCCCGAGTCGAGTCTGCGACCTCGAATATTTATCCAAAGAAATACAGACAGAGCATAATAGCTATAATGCCTATGCCGATGGATAGACCATAGAGCTGTAATTGTCCTGTCTGTGCCCTTCTGATGGTCCTGCCCCCAGCCATAGCCCCGTGAGCTACTCCATTTACTACTCCATCTACCCCACGATTATCAAAGAGCTGGAAACCAGCAAAAAGTCCGTTAACTAAAACATTTCTCACGATGACATTTTCATAAAGCTCGTCAATCCAGTATTTCCGGTAGAAGAGGGTATATAGTGGTTTGAAGAAGTTGCCGATTCGCTCTGCCGACAGCCATTTAACACTATAGATAGCATAAGCTAATAGAATACCCAAACCTGCCAGTATCAGTGATATCCAGGGTAGAGGATGAGTCAAAATACCGAAGAAGCCTTCGGTAAATCTGACTACCTCGCCATGACCCAAAAGCACCCCAAAGTGTCCGGTAACATTCCAGAGGCCAGAAATAACCGCCAGAATAGCCAGAACCACCATCGGTGTAACCATCACCGATGGTGACTCGTGGGGTTTACCATGTGCCTCGGGGCTACCTCCTCTATACTTACCGCCAAAGGTTATAAATACTACCCGGAACATATAAAAAGCAGTTAAAAATACGGTTATCATTGCTAAGTAGCCCAGAATTGGTTGGTTTTGTAGAGCAACTGCTACAATCTCGTCCTTACTCCAGAAGCCGGAGAGGGGCCAGATGCCAGCAATACTCAGCGAGGCGATAAGAAAGGTAGCATATGTCCACGGCATTATCTTGCGCAGTCCACCCATTTCTCGCATATCAAATGTCCCGGTGGCGTGATTGACACTGCCCGCTCCGAGAAATAGTAGTGCCTTGAAGAAGGCATGATTAAACAGGTGAAAAATACCAATAGCTATCCCACCAACCCCCAGACCCAGCATCATATAGCCAAGCTGGCTGATAGTAGAATAAGCTAGAACTCGCTTAATATCGGTCATCACTAACCCTATAGTAGCCGCAAAAATAGCGGTAAAGCCACCAATTATAGCTACTGTGGTCAATGCTTCAACCGAGTGCTCAAAGAGGGGATAACAGCGAGCTACTAGAAAGACGCCAGCGGCTACCATAGTGGCAGCATGGATTAAGGCGCTAACCGGTGTCGGACCCTCCATAGCATCAGGCAACCATACATGTAGCGGAAATTGAGCTGACTTGCCTATAGCACCAGCGAAAATGCCAATAGCCGCCCAGGTTAGAACTGTGCCAGTCAAAGCCCCAGTTATAGCCAAGCTATGCAATTGAGCAATATCTAAAGTACCGGTATGAGAAAATAGAAGCAATATTGCCGCCAGGAAGCCAAAGTCGCCAAGCCGGGTAACAATAAATGCCTTTTTAGCCGCATTGGCTGCCGCTGGGCGATGAAACCAGAAGCCAATAAGCAGATAGGAGCATAAGCCAACTAATTCCCAGAACACATACAGGAAAAGCAGATTGTCAGCCAGAACCAAACCTATCATAGAGGCAGTAAATAGAGACATAAAGGCAAAGTACCGGTGATAGCCCGGGTCTCCATGCATGTAGCCCTGCGAATAAATCTGAACCATCAGGCTGACTATGGTAACCACTAACAGCAATACTACCGTTACCGAATCAACTATTAGCCCCAGGTGAATGGTAATCCCGCCTTCAATGAGCACCCAGCTTATATCAGGTATGGCTAACTCATGACCCGGGGCAGCCATCACTGCCACTAATGCCCATATTGATAGAGCCAGCGAACCCAGAAGAGCGGCAATAATAATGTAACCGCTGACCTTAGGCTTACGGTTCAAAAAAGGCCTTAGAATAAAAGAAATTACAGCAAACGAGAAAAGCGGTAGTAGAAGAATAAGCCAAGCTAACTGATACGGCATTACAGTTTCCTTAACACCTCTTCGGCAATATGTTCTTTATCATTAGGCACCAGAATACGATAGGTAGCTAATTCCTGACCTATAGGCTTGCCAGAGATAGGTAGGATACGGGTTGGTATCCCTTCGCCCTCAAAGAACTCCTTCCACATCTCAGCTACCATCAAGCTTTTTGCCTTTTTAATCTCTATCCACATACTAGATTACCATTTCATTAAATCTATTTTGGTAACATCAATAGTCTCACGACTGCGATAGATGGCTATTATAATGGCTAAGCCAACGGCTGCCTCAGCCGCCGCTACAACCATAATGAAAATAACAAAGACCTGACCCGTTAACAGCAATGGCACAATATAACGAGAGAAAGCAACCATTGCGATGTTCACCGCATTAAGCATAATCTCAATGGACATTAAAATAACTATGGCATTGCGTTTAGCCAGAGCCCCATACAGCCCGATTGAGAATAGAATGGCTGACAATATAAGATAATGATTTAAACCTATAGACATATTCCTATTTCTCCCTAACCAAAACGATAGCCCCTAAAATAGCAGCTAGTATCAGGACAGCGGCAATCTCTACAGGTAAAATAAAGCCTCCTTCGCCAAAAAGCTTACCAGCCAGGGCTGGGGTGGTAGTCTCCAACGGAGCTACGTCGGCTAACTGCCAAGGGGTATTAATCACGGCAAAGCTCACCACCCCCAAAAACAAAATAGCAACTACAAAAGCCGGAATCCGCAGTTTGTTGGAAAGGCTACCCCGCTGAATCTCCCTGGTCATCATGATAGCTAAAATAACCAATACTCCTATGGCACCAACATAAATCAGAACCTGAACCGCTGCTAGAAAGTCAGCGCTGAGAGTAATATATATCCCAGCTACAGTCAGGAAACAAAGAACCAAGCAGAGAGCCGCTCGGAAAACATCACGGAGTAAGACTACGGTTAAAGCAGCTCCTATGCCAATTACGGCTAGTATCCAAAATGCAATTTCTAAACCCATTACTCTTCCTCGGTAATCTTCTCCAGAAGCAAGGTCTGCTTCGGTAATTGTGCGGCAATCTCAGGGTGCATATACCCGCTAGGTTGCCTCTCCGGTGATGCTAGCAGCATTTCATTAGTCTGCACCAGCTCGCCACGACGATATTTTGCCCGTTCAAAAGCGTAACCCATAAACAATGCCTCATAGGGGCAAGCCTCAACACATAAGCCACAAGAGATGCAGTACCCTGTATCAACCTCGAACTTATCGACTATATATTTATTCTCCTCGGTACTAACCGAGGTTATAATCTCAATACAACCCTGGGGACAGGTTCTGGCACAGGTGGCACAGCCCGTGCATCTTGTCTTGTCCCAGATAAGCTCATTACCGCGAATTCGGCGAGAGACATTCAGTCTCTGCTCCGGATATTGTGACGTTACCGGATGACGCAGCAGGTGTCTTATTGTTACCGTCAAGCCTTTAGCAATGCCTTTCCCGTATCGTTCAAACTTCAACTCTGCCCCATCCTAACTTAAAGAATTTAGACCATAGCAGTATCAATACAGCCATTATAGCAAAATTAACCGGTATCATCACCCAGGGTGAAGTTGCTGGCAAGGTCAGTATTTCTATACCGGTAATAAACAGGTTAATTAAAGCTAAGGGAAGGAGGAACTTCCAGGCTAGCGCCATTAACTGATCTATTCTAACCCGAGGTAGTGTCGTCCGTGTCCAGACCATGACAAAGAATACTGCAATGACTTTAAGCACAAACCAGAGCCACGGTGGCAGTAACGGACCCCTCCAGCCACTAAGGAAAAGAGTAGTGATTATGGCTGAAATAACCAGAGCCTCAGCGTATTCTGCCAGATAGAACATGGCGAATTTCATCCCTGAGTATTCAGTATGGAAGCCGGCGACAAGCTCGGAATCAGCCTCCATCAGGTCAAAGGGACTTCGGTTAATTTCGGCACAGCCAGCAATAAAGAATAGAAGAAAGCCCAGAGGCTGCAGCAAAATGAACGGAATATCCTGAGCTAGTACAATCTGGTTCAGAGATAGTGAGCCAGCTATCAACACTACACTAGCGATAGCTAGAACCACTGGAATCTCATAGCTGACCACTGCAGCTATCTGGCGCATGGCACCGAGGAGGGAGTATTTGTTATTTGAGCCCCAGCCGGCCATGAATATCCCCACGGTTGATACGGAGCTAACCGCCACTACATAAAGGATGCCGATATTCAGGTCAGCTAGTAATGCTCCGTCCTGGAAAGGTACAACAGCGAAAATCATTAGTGCTGGGGTAAAGGCGATAACGGGTGCCAGCCAGTGAACTATCTTATCTGCTTTAGTTGGAATAATGTCTTCTTTAAGCAATATCTTAATCGCATCAGCTATCGGTTGAAGCAGACCGAAGGGTCCAGCCCGGTTGGGTCCAATGCGGGCTTGCATCCGCCCCATACCCCTTCTCTCAATATATATATAGCCCATTACTAGAAGTAGGACGAAAGCTATGATTATGACGGTAAATATTAGCCAGTGCCACCAGAACCCACCTGGCCAGTCGGGTGGTAAGGTTTGCAGACGATTTGGAATGTTAAGTCCGAGATTTACAATAGCCACTATCTATCGACCTCGCCCATAGTGATATCAATACTGCCAAAGATAATTATGGCATCCTGTATCTTCCATCCAACCATCATCTCGCGGAGAGCCGTTAGATTAATTAGGCTTGGTGCCCGGATATGGCAACGATAGGGCGCGATAGAATCATCTGATACCAGATAGAATCCAAGCTCGCCTTTCGGTGCCTCGATATGTGCATAGGCTTCCCCTACCGCTGGGCGGACTAGGTGTGGCACTTTACCACTCACCTCCCCTAATGGGATTTGTTCCATAGCTTGCTTGATGATACGCAAACTCTGCCGCATTTCCTGAACCCTTACCCGGTAGCGGTCATAGCAGTCACCAGCAATCCCGGTAGGGATATCAAATTCAAAGCGGTCATAGATAGAGTACGGATCCGCCTTACGAATATCCCACCTGACGCCACTAGCCCGGAGTACTGGACCGCTAGCTGAGATATTGATAGCTAGCTCCTTAGGTAGAATCCCCACACCCTTGGCACGAGCTAGAAGTATCTCATTCTCGGAGAGGAGACGGTCATATTCATCAATAAAACTGGGCATTTGCCTGATGAATTTATCCAGAGCCGGTAAAAATTCATAGGGAATATCATGGCTGACTCCACCAGCCCGCATATAGTTATAGAGTAACCGCTGACCACTGACCATCTCAAAGAGGTCTACAATTTTCTCTCTTTCCCGGAACAT
>CAZMJZ010000084.1:0-5860 GCA_964566845.1 uncultured Dehalococcoidales bacterium
AGAGGACAATGCCAAAGATGGCATCTAGGTCAGGGTGATACGGAATAACCCTTTAAGGTAAGGAAACAAAGAAAGATAAAATTGGTGAGGGATATAAAGTGGTAGTGGATAAATATACTTCAAGACGGTTTGACATTCAGCAGGAAGAGACAATTGATTTCGACGTACTTGAATCTATCCCCTTTGACTATCCTGGCTCTGCGACTGAGGTAGTTTATGAGACCGATGAGTTTACCTGTGTTTGCCCCTGGACGGGTTTACCTGATTTTGCCCGATTGGCGATACGGTATGTCCCAGGCCACTCTTTAGTTGAACTCAAGTCCTTAAAATACTATATTACCTCCTATCGGAATGTGGGAATATTGCAGGAGCATGCGGTAAACCGCATCCTTCAGGATTTAGTCCAATTATTAGACCCCCTTTCCATGGTAATTGAGGCTGACTACAAACAAAGGGGTGGGTTAACAACCAAGGTAATTGCCAGATACCAGAAGGAACTGTCTTAAGCCCAGCCAGCGTTTTAGCCTTTTGTTTTCATTAGCTTCCGCCGTATCGTTAATCTTCGGAGTTACAGTATAGCACTCTTAACCTATAAAATAACGGTGAATGGTGGATAATGTGTCAATACGGGCAAAGCTGCTGTCTTTAAAAAATGATGAAATGTGGAGCGGGTGATGGGATTCGAACCCACGACGTCTTGCTTGGGAAGCAAGCACTCTTCCGCTGAGTTACACCCGCCCAAACCGTATCTATTTTAGCTTAAAAATCAATAGCTGTAAAGGTGGCGAATTGACTCATATGCCCGCCTTAGTTTGCCTGTGGCGAGACTTAACCGGACTTTACTTCTCCCTTCCCACCAAAACGAGTCCCGTACCGCCTGCAAGTATAGTAATCTAAAATTGTGGTTCTAACCAATAAGGTCGCCGTAATGAGGACCAAGCCTCTAAAAACCGCGTGAAATAATGTAAAGACCTGAGCTGACAAATATATCATAGATTAGATTGCCATTGTCCGGGATGCCACAAGAATGGATTGGGATATTACTATAATAAACTTCCCATATTTATGGCTTTGGCAATCAATATGACCGGCAACTTCAGGCTACATAGCTATTATATCTGGTAATGGATAACCAATTAGTACTCTGACTCGTAGGGAGTTAGTTTCATAGAGTAACCAAGCGAATCCTAACAGAAGTATTATCGCTGTGCATATCGTCTTATCTCAGCCGGTTAACAGGTGGGCTGAGTCAACCTGCTAGGTAGCTGACGGGAATGTAAAGATGAATTCTGCTGGTACGGATTTTAAGTGTGAGTCCCAATCAGCTTGACTGTCTGTAAAAATTTTACCCTCTCCATGATGCCTGAAAGTTTTTGCGTCATATGGGGAGCATTCGTCACAGGTGCAGACATGCCAACGGTTATAAGTATTACCTGGGGTTTTTGTCCACTTTATAAGGCCATCTTTGGTGTGTTGGTGAAGCAACCTGACATCATAATCTGTTAGGGTTTGAGCTGTACCCCGTGGGAATATTTCATCATAGTCCATAGAATATGCATAAAAACCACCAGAATCTGTTGGCATTAGGGCATGTCGCCTTCCTGTTTCAGTGAACTCGTAGATTGCGATTGCCTCTTCTTGTATTTCTTTGTCTTCCATTACCTGCTCCTTAGTTTTATTTTTCTACACTGTACCATTATCACACACCTACTATTATATCCTTAATTATAGACAGGAACTAATAATTACTAATATATTATAGTATGTAAATTTAAGAAAATAATCTTTACCATTTCAGAAGGGACGCGCTATCAATCCAGTTAGAGCTATCCCATTCTCCGGTACACCTAAATTTATTAAGACTCAGGTGGTAAGCTAAATTATAACCATTATAACCCAATAATATAATATAAGAGAAGCGACAGGGTAAAATCTTATATTGCCCCTCTTAGCTTGTTATTATTTAATAGTGTATAATCAGTAAGATGATGTAACGAGTATTCCGAATGAGGATTTCTCAGTTACTTGAGGTGTGACTTAATAGGTGGCGACAAAGTTGCCCCTTACCACAAATTTCTGCTAGCAGCTCTAAGCCTGGTCAGCGGCATACCGAGCCACAATTGAAGGACATTACTATAGGAAATAGGACATACTTATGCAAGATATCGCTCTAGTAGTCGCCTTTGTTGGCATCATAGTTTTTCTAGCGCATCTTTTTACTGGCATTTTCAGCCGTACCAAGATTCCAGATGTTCTGTTGCTAACTGCAATAGGCATTTGTGTCGGTCCAATCTTAGGCTTAACCTCTCCTGCCCAATTTGGGCAAGTTGGACCAGTTTTTACCATTATTACCCTGGTTATTATCTTGTTTGAAAGTGGCATCACCTTAAGATTAGGTACTTTACGCTGCGCCCTAGGGGGGGCTATAACACTGGCTCCCCTTTGTTTCTTCCTCACTATGGCAGTCGTTGCCGGTTTCGCTCTCTGGCTTACTGATTTAGAACTGATTCCAGCCTTTATTCTAGGAGCCATTGTTGGCTCTACCTCAGAAACGGTAGTCATCCCACTGGTGAGGCAACTTAAAATACGAGAGGACACCCAGACTCTTCTGTCGGTAGAGTCGTCATTGAACGACGTTCTCAGTATTATCATCACCATTGCTCTTGTTCAAGCCTATACCCTGGGTGAATTCAACATCGCTTCCATATCAGGTGACCTTATTGCGTCCTTTATTGTAGCTATATTTTTTGGTATCGCAGGTGCCTTCCTGTGGTCAATTCTCCTTAACAGGTTTCATACCATTAAAAACGCGATGTTTACCACTCCGGCCTTTGTTTTTGTAGTTTTCGGTATAGTAGAGATACTTGGTTTCAGTGGGGCTATTGCCGCACTAGCTTTTGGTATTACTATCGGAAACATAGAAACGATTCGGTTCCCCTTCTTCAAAAAGGACCTAGCTAAAGAGCCCGTTGGACTCACTGACGCCGAAAAGGTTTTCTTTGGCGAGATTGCTTTTTTGCTTAAAACCTTCTTCTTCGTTTACCTGGGAATTTCTCTTGAACTTATAAGTGGTCGGTTGATTGTATTCGCTCTAGTTTTCACAATCCTGGCTTTTATTGTCCGCATACCTGCCGTAAAAATCTCAGTTAAAAGGGCGTTTCCTTTAAAAGATGTGTCCATTATTTCCATTATGGTTCCGAAAGGACTGGCGGCGGTAGTATTAGCGTCAATTCCTTTCCAAGAAGGGGTGGTCGGCGGTGAACTTATCCAGAACATTACCTACGGGGTAGTTCTAATTAGTATCGTGATGACCGCAATATTTGTATTACTTATTGATAAGACAAAACTGTCCGATTCATTTGGTTGGATGCTTTCGCCAACAATGCCGAAACTCCCATTCAGAAAAGAGACGTATTCAGATTCAACAAAATTGCGCAATCTTGCCCATGTAGTTAAACGTGGGGCAAAAATAGCATCCACTGGCACCAAATTGTTCGGTAGAAAAGAAAAAAACGAATAATAACGCTAACTGTTGGCTGGGGAAGCGATGGTTATTCGACCTTAGAATCGTAATACTTGAAAATCGGTAGTCCAGGGTCTAAGAAGCTTCGTGTCAAACAGCTTTACCCTGACTCCACGGCAGGTATTCCTTAGCTCGAGACAATACTGTTGTAGTATCCGCAGAAATGGGTTGATGAATGGAACCTGTCTTTTCGAAGTCTTTTGGTATTGAATCCAATGCTTTTCTTTGAAGTTCACTGACTTCCATATGGTTTATAGCGAAGCCGTTCTGATGCCGTGCACAGATAATACATCCGCCCAAGTTATTTATCCTCTCCCATTCCTCAAGATTTCTCTCTGCATCATCTATTGTCTCTAATCGCATTCTGACAATAACCAAATCTCCGTCATTGTCTAGAGTCAATAATCTTTGCATATCTTGAGACGTTCGTTCATCAGGAGTAAGACGTTTGAGAATAATCAGCGGATAGCGACACTGCGCTTTGTATATTGGAATGGTGACTTCCAAATGGTCTTCGGGATAATAAGACAACCTTTGTAATGCTTCGGGTGTTTTCCCTGAGTAAGTATGATTTTTGGCCCATTTGTGTAGTCTCCTCAATTCTTCACGTTTAGGTTCACCAATCCTGATTATCTCTTTAATGTATTTCTTGAGTACGTCCGGTACTTCACCTCGCTCGACGGCATGCCCCAGAATGTACTCCAGAGCCGTAACTTGCTCCGGGTTAATCCCAACGGCTAATGCTACAGATTCGGTTGGAGCAATTTCGACGCTCAGGATAGCATAATCCGTATTGGTGTGCTGTAGTTGCTCTGCATGACTCCTGGCAAGTTCATAAACGGAATTCTCGATAATGGCAGTAAGTACATTTCCCTTTGAATCACAGTAGAGCATCCTGATTTTGTCTCCCGGTAACTGTTCATTTTCTAACTGTATCGGTGTTAGATATATTAAATCATTGCTGTGACGACGCCAAAATACCCTCATACTTAACTATCCCTTCTGATAAATCGAGATTTTTTCGAAACCTTTTTCGGTGTGCACTATTAAAGATAAAAATATTAACCATGTTTCATACAGACACTTTAGCCTGCTATCCTGTTTCTGTCAACCCCCCGAATTAACTAATAATTAATGTTACCGAAAATGGTATTGTTGAGCCATAATTATGGTGAGTTCATCTCTTATATAACAAGAACTCCATAAGCAAGACTAGTGGCGAGATATGGACATAGACCTTGGCAGATGTCCATAACTTTAGTACAATGGTCATCTAAAGCAGTGTCAAGAGGCGTGGCAGATAGACATCTATTTGACATAGCTACTAGAGGTTTACATTATGGAGTTACTGGAAAAAGTAAAAGAATTACGGAGGAAGAAAGGGTGGTCTCAGGAAGACCTGGCACGAGAGGTTGGCGTTAGCCTATCCACAGTGCAGCGCTGGGAATCGAAGGCGGTCAACCCTACACGCCTTGCCCGCAGGGAGCTTGAGAGGCTTTTCAAGCGGGCAGGGATTAGTGCCGGTTAAGATACTTGCAGAGGTTCCACCAGAAGATATAGCCACTGATTGGTAAGGTGAGGGATTGCTGAAGATATAACTGACATAAAAACAAGCAATTGAAAACAAAACGCTTGGTGAAATGTAGGGGAGTACTGATTAATGAAGCTTACACTCAACCACGACTATTGACTATTGACTGTTACCAATTGAAGAGGAGCCCTATTAAAAAGACAAATGAGTCCCGTCTATTAGTGAAGGAGTAAGATGTCAAATAAGGTAGTTGTCACCGGCGGCGCTGGTTTTATCGGTTCGCATCTTGCTGAAGAGCTGGCAAGGCGGGGCTACTATACTATTATCCTTGATGACCTCTCTACCGGAAAGATGGAAAATATAAGAACGCTTAATGTCATTGCGAGCGGAGCGAAGCAATCTCCTATCGCTCAGGATAAACTCCGCCAGGAATCTCAAGGCAATGTTGACTTCATCCGGGGCAGCATTACCGACCTTCCCCTGCTCATGGAGCTTTTTCGGGGTGTTGATTATGTCTTTCATCAGGCAGCCTTGCCCAGTGTCCCCCGAAGCATAGAAGACCCTTTATCAACCAACGAGGTAAATATAACCGGTACACTCAATGTGCTCCTGGCGGCTAGGGATAATAATGTTAAAAAGGTTATATTTGCTTCCTCTTCCTCAGTTTATGGCGATACTCCCACTTTGACCAAGACGGAAGAAATGATTCCCTATCCTCAGTCTCCCTATGCCTTAACCAAGCTGGTGGGTGAATACTACTGTAATATCTTCCATCAAATCTATGACCTGCCAACCATTTGCCTCAG
>CAZMJZ010000085.1:0-5838 GCA_964566845.1 uncultured Dehalococcoidales bacterium
AGCGGAGCAAGGAGTATGCCCATGACTATCGCTACTTCCCTGAGCCAGACCTCCCCCCACTAGTCATCAGCCAGGAGTGGGTAGAGGAAATAAGGTCAAAGCTCCCCGAGTTGCCTGAAGCTAGACGGGACCGATTTGTCGCTGAATACAACCTGCCACTCTATGACGCTAATCTACTTACCAGCTCCAAGGCAATGGCTGACTATTTTGAAGACTGCGTCAAAACACCAGACTATTTGAATCTACCGCAAGACAGAAGAGCTAAAGAGGTGAGTAACTGGTTATTAGGCGAATTCAGTCGGCTACTTAACGTTACCAATACTGAGATTAAGGAATGCAGGGTTAGACCTGAACAGCTTTGCCGGTTGCTGGATTTAATATACAAGGGCAGTATCAGCGGCACCGGCGCTAAACCGGTTTTCGAGGAGATGTTCAATACCGGAAAAGACTCAGGCGAGATTATTGCCCAGCGAGGACTCAACCAAATCAGTGATACCCATAAGGTCGAGGAGGCGGTTAGTCAAGTAATAGCAGACAATGCTCAAGCCGTGGCTGATTATAAAACAGGTAAGACACCAGCGCTGAAGTTTCTTGTTGGACAAGTAATGAAAGCTACCAGAGGTCGTGCTAATCCGAAATTGGTAAACGAATTATTAGAGAGAAAGCTAAAGGAAGAACAAGATGCAAACCTATCTTAATGTGGCTCAGATTGTGTTGTCCATAGCATTAGTAGCAGTTATTCTGCTTCAGGTTCGAGGCGGAGGGCTAGGAGGTATCTTTGGACAGCCTGATACTGTCTATCGAACTAAACGGGGTGTGGAAAAGATACTGTTTCAACTAACCATCGCCTTATCAGTTCTGCTTGTCGTTGTGTCGTTAGTATCGCTTAAAGTTACCTAAAAATAATATGAGCGCCATAATAACCTTGACCACCGATTTAGGCTTGACCGGTGCCTATGTAGCGGCTATGAAAGGGGTTATACTCGGTATCAATCCGGAGGCAAGGTTAGTTGATATTTGTCACAATATCGAACCGCAGAATATCTGTCAGGCTGCCTTTATCCTGGTCACAGCCTATTCATTCTTTCCGCATAAAACAATCCATATAGTAGTAGTCGACCCCGATGTTGGCACTGAGCGAAGAGCTATTATCCTGAGAACACAATCGGCTGACTTTGTTGCCCCCGATAACGGCGTCCTGAGCTATGTGATACAGCAGTCTTCAACTAAGCCAGTGGAGGATATAGCTGGCGTCCAACGAATGGAGCTTGAGCCAGAGTTACAAGCAGTGGCACTAACCGAGCCACGATTCTGGCGGTCACCGGTTAGCCCTACCTTCCACGGGCGCGACATCTTTGCCCCGGTAGCTGCCCTGCTTTCCTTGGGTTTTCCACCGCTAGACTTCGGGGAGGCAGTAACCTCAGTTACTATGTTACCACTTCCCCATCCCTATCAGGAACTGGATGGCTCACTGGTAGGGCATATACTCCATATTGATAGCTTCGGTAATTTGATTACCAATATTAAGAGCAATGACCTACCGCAGACAACGCAGGCAATGACTACCATGGTTGGTAATCACTCTATTTCCGGTTTAAGCCTCACCTATGCTAAAGAGAGAGGACTACTAGCTCTCATCGGTAGCAGTGGATACCTGGAAGTATCGCTTAGGGGTGGTAATGCCGGTGCCTTCCTCAATGCCAAAGTAGGTGATGAGGTAAGAATAAAAACAGCAGGTGAGGTTAATAAATAGTCTCAGGTAGTAGTCAATGGACTGTCCCGTTTGTGGCAAAGAATCCAGAGCGCACATCCACTAAACTAAATGCAAGGTGGGAAAATAAGGTGAAAAAATGGTTAATGGTTATCCGGGCTCCATTTTTACCCCTCTCTGTGGTGCTGGCATTCCTCGGTGCCTCCATTGCCTGGTACGGAGCCGAGGCATTTGGGGGTGAATTTAGTATCGGCTATGCGCTATTAGCTGGACTGGGAATACTTCTAGCCCATATCAGTGTCGATGTGCTCAACGAATACTCCGATTACAAGAGCGGGGTAGACCTGGAGACTAAAAGGACTCCCTTCAGCGGGGGCAGTGGTGCCCTTCCATCCGGGCTCATCTTACCGAGACAGGCGCTGTGGCTTGGCATAGCTTCTTTCCTACTAGCCATACCCATAGGTGTTTATTTCGTGATAACTCTAGATGGGGGTTGGCTGCTGGTACCGCTACTTCTAGTAGCTGCCCTATGCATCTTTATTTATACGCCCTTCATACTCAAGACGAGATGGCCTGAGTGGGCGCCTGGACTAGGGATGGGAGCTTTGCCGGTTATGGGGGCTTACTTTGTCCAGACCGGTGAATATACCTGGCCTCTGGTAATAGCCTCCGTACCATCTTTCATTCTGGTTCACAACCTCCTCTTGCTAAATGAATTCCCTGACGCCGAAGCCGATGGGAAAGCAGGAAGAAAAACAACCCCCATTACTATGGGAAAAGCAAAGGCAAGCATAGTATATTCAGTTATGACGGTCTTGGTTTACCTGTGGATAATCGGTTGGGTGGTGGCAGGGCAAATGCCAATCTTTTCTCTCATAGCCTTGCTAACGTTTCCCCTGGGGATAAAAGCCATTCAGGGCGTTCTGAAGCATCGAGAGATGAGCAAGCTAGTGCCGGCTATGGCAAACAATGTTCTGGTTGTCCTGTTAACTCAATTGCTGCTGGGCGTCGGTTATATTCTGGCGGGAGTTTTTGTAGTAGGATGATGCCTGACCTGATTTTGTTGCATGCCCCCAGCGTGTATGATTTCCGCCGGAAAACCATTCTTTACGGTCCGGTTAGTGACCTTATTCCTCCCACCCCCGCTTTTGAGATGTATCCCATCGGCTTTACCAGTATTACTGAATATCTAGAGCGTACCGGCTACCGAGTGCGCATTGTTAACCTTGCCGTGCGCATGCTAAATGATAAGAATTTTGATGCTGAGGCGATGATTAAGCGTCTGAGGTCGCCGGTCTTTGGCATTGACTTGCACTGGCTGGTGCATGCTAACGGTGCTATTGAGGTAGCGAGGCTGGTAAAAAAACACCATCCTGAGGCAAAGGTAGTAATGGGTGGGTTTTCTGCCTCTTATTACTATCGGGAGCTACTTGCTTACCCTGAGATAGACTATGTATTGAGAGGTGATTCTACCGAAGAACCGTTCCGCCAGCTAATGGATTGCATAATGAATAAGAGGGAGCCTGAAGCAGTGCCCAACCTTGTTTGGCGGGATAACCAAGATAGGATGATGGAAAATCCATTTTCTTATATCCCCACTGACCTCAGCAATGTTACGGTCAATCACTATGGTAGTATTATACGCTCTGTTATCAGGCACCGTGACCTTGCCAGCAATATTCCCTTTAAGAACTGGCTGCAATATCCTATTACGGCTGTGCTTACTTGTCGTGGTTGCAACGAAAATTGCGTTGTCTGCGGAGGCTCTGCCTCTGCCTTCCGACACTTTTATAACCGGCAAAAAGCTGTCTTCCGTTCCCCGGAATCGGTGGTTCAAGATGTAAAGAGAATCGGGCGCTTCAGCAATGGTCCTATCTTTATCCTAGGGGATATACGCCAAGGGGGAGATGACTACGCTCATAAACTTCTACGCTTGCTTCAGAAGAATGGAGTGAAAAACCAATTCATCTTTGAGATATTTTCTCCCGCCCCGAAAGACTTTCTGCACCAGATGAGCCTGTGCTCTCCTGACTTCTGCCTGGAGATTTCCCCTGAATCTCATGACCCTGAAATAAGGCGAGCTGCCGGCAAATATTATTCCAGTGAGGCTTTGGAGCAGACGCTGAGCGATGCCCTTGATGTCGGCTGTAAGCGATTGGACGTGTTCTTTATGATTGGACTACCAAAGCAAACCCCGCAGTCGGTAATGGACACCATTGACTACTGCGACTTCCTGTTTAACAGATTTAAGGGAGATAAGCGGCTTTCCCTTTTCATTGCCCCACTGTCACCCTTCCTTGACCCAGGCAGTCTCGGCTTTGAGCATCCAGAGCGCTATGGCTACCGCATCCTGTTTCGGACACTGGAGGAGCACCGCCAAGCATTACTATCACCAAGCTGGAAATATTCCCTGAATTACGAGACAGAGTGGATGACGCGCCAGGAGATTGTAGACACTACTTATGAGGCTATACTGCGCCTTAACCGCCTGAAAGCCAAATATGGGATTATCCCACAGGAAATGGCTAAAGTCGGAGAACAGCGCATTGAAGCTGCTTCAGAGATGGTGCACCGCATTGATGATATATTGCCTAGAGGTAACTATCAGGAGGAGCTAACCCGCTTGAAAGCAGAGGTGGACAGGATAAATATGTTTCCAGTCAGTGAAAAGACGCAGTTAGAGCTACCTCTTGGGCTGATTAAACTAAGACCCTGGCGTGCCCTATGGTCGTGGGCGACCGGACGATAAGTTCCTTGTGTTCACCTAATATTAATGCACAGTAGTGCAGTTTAACCAACACATCGGTGGGATTCTACCTTAGTCGGAAAGGCTGACGCTAAAGTAGAATGACTATTTATGTACCTTAAATGTTCACCGGAAGAAAGAAGTGTAGCTATATTCTTATGTGATATGCTTACCGTTAGGCGTTGCCCCATAAATTTAACAGATATTATAACTGATGCCAGTAATCTATGGAGCATTACAAATTTGGTTAAGCTATAATACATCACATCTAACATATTTACTATGTTTGGGCTTCAATTAAAGATTGGAGGTAGCCAAAATTAACTTAATAGAGCTATCAGGAACAAGCCTCGCTGTTTTAAAGAGGAAAAGTAGTTATGAGGCAAAAGTGGCAACTTATAATCTTCTGCTTAATCCACATCATAATATTCACTATTATATTCAATAGTAACCTCTATATTAGTGAAGGTCCTTACGGTGCCGCCCTCTACTACAACTATTCAACAAGGATGGTTGCCCTGGGTCAATTACCATACCAGGACTTTGCCGTAGAATATCCACCTCTGGCATTGGGTTTTTTCATCCTACCACGCCTTATCACCGCCAATCCTGCTACCTATGCTAATGTTTTCGCCATTGAAATGTTACTCTTTGACTTGCTGGGTTTATTCCTAATATCAATGTGGGCACGACGCCTTAGTCTATCTCTTTGGAAAACACTTGCCATCTATACCCTAGCTCTGCTCGCCATTGGTCCTATCATTGCCCGACGCTATGACCTTATCCCAGCCATAATAGTCCTGTTAGCTCTGTATACCTTTTTACAAGGTAAGCACAAGACTTCCTGGGCTCTTTTAGCCGTGGGAATGATGACTAAGATATACCCGGCTATTCTTGCCCCTATTTTCCTGCTGTATCACTGGCGGTATCGCCAGAATCGGCAGGCTATAGTCGGAGTTGCCACCTTTGCCATTACTACCGTGGCTATTGTGGTGCCTTGCCTCCTGCTCAGCCCTGACGGATTCTGGAATTCGCTTACCTATCACGCTCAGCGTGGTCTTCAATGCGAGAGTACATATTCATCTTTTTTGTTGCTGGGGCAAACCTTGGGGCTTACCTCGTTAGAAATAGAGTTCAGTTTTGGGTCATACAATGTAATTTCTCCCCTGGCCAATATTCTAGCCAAAATTTCGCCTCTGTTAATATTATTTTCCGTAGGGGCGGTATATTGGTTCTTCCATAAGAGTCAAGGTGGGCGGGCAGTTGTCCAACAGACGCTCCCCTCTATAAATCAGCCTGATATATCCCGAATAGTAAATTATTCGCTAATAGCCATACTTGCCTTTATGCTCACCAATAAGGTTCTTTCCCCCCAGTTCAT
>CAZMJZ010000086.1:0-1421 GCA_964566845.1 uncultured Dehalococcoidales bacterium
CGGTTGGCTGGTTGGGAAATTTTGGATGGGCGAGATCGACCTTCTTGCCCTTTATGAGCGCTTCATGAACAGCAGGGGCAAGAGACGCAGATAACGAATTCCGGCAATAAGACGGCATCTTGCGTCGGAATTTTAGTGAAACATGTTAATGCTTCAGAAGAGTATTAATATTGTTAAAGAATCTATAATCTCTTAATCAGCCACGCCATCATTTCTTCGTATTCTCCAACCATTCCTAATAATGGCGTCAATCTATCGGTAAGGCTCCTTCCGTAACGTATGAGCGACTGGGGCGAGGAGCGCCACTACTCCATCCACATCCCGTTTTGCGTAGGCTTTATTGTACTGGTTCATAACAGCCTTGACCTCAGCTTCCATTTGTGCAACTGCTTTTATTATTTTTGTACCTCCTTTACCCTGTCTGATATGTGGATAGGCAAAACGCTTGCTTAATCCTGCCAAACACTGCTAAAGTATGACAACCATCTACATGCCAATATTGACAGTATGTCTACTATAGTCCATAATATTGCCTGAAGTCAATGTTGCAGTCATATTCTCTGAGTGAAAGGAGGTAACACAATGGAGATTCTGGAAAGAAAAAAGGGGAATGTTAGTATTATATCACTGTCCGGCAGACTTGATGCCTACTCCGCAAATGATTTGGAGGAGAAACTGACCGCCATGATTGATGCGGCTCAGACTAGGATGATAGTTAGCCTTGAGAATCTGGAGTACATAAGTAGTTCAGGACTAAGGGTACTGCTGGCAGTACTTAAAAAGGTTAGGAAACAGCAAGGTGACATCAAGCTATCTTGCCTACAACCTTACATAAAAGAAGTGTTTGACATTGCTGGATTCACGCAGCTTTTCAATATCTTTGATACTGATGAAGGCGCTATAGATAGCTTCATGGAGGCATAAATGAAGATTAGTACAGCCGGTTTACTGTTGAAGTATCTGGAGGGAGAAGGGGTTGAGTATATATTTGGCGTACCCGGAACATCATTGGTGCCTCTTTTTAATGCTCTGAATCAGCAGAGTGCTATAAAGCCAATACTAACCAAGCATGAGGAGGGTGCCGCTTTTATGGCTGACGGCTATGCGCGGCTAAGCGGCAGGATTGGAGTTTGCTATGCTACTTCAGGTCCCGGAGCTACCAATCTGGTGACAGGGGTTGCCAATGCCTATATGGACAATGTCCCCTTACTGGTTATAACCGGACAGGTGCCAACAAGCATATATGGCAAGGGGACGTTTCAGGATTCTACCAAAGAGGGCGTTGACTCGGTAGCTATGTTCAATCCGATAACAAAATACAGCACGATGATACTGTCAAAGTATAAAATGCCAGAGACAATTAGAGAGGCATTCAGGATAGCGCTTAGTGGTAGGGAAGGACCAGTGCATATTAGCTATCC
>CAZMJZ010000086.1:1521-3782 GCA_964566845.1 uncultured Dehalococcoidales bacterium
GCAGAGGAATATATTATGGGAGATGTAGATGTATTGTTGGTTGTCGGTGCTAGCCTGAACCAGATGACGACATTCTCCTGGGACCCGAAAATAATGCCCAGCGATTGTCTAATCCATATTGATATTGACCCCTCGCAAATAGGTAAGAACTATCCGGCAGATATCGAGCTGGTAGGGGATTGTGGAACCGTACTAGATGAAATCTCCTTCAGAATCCTGCGGGAACTACAGAAGCATGACCCGAAAGTAGAAAGACCTATCGAGGATATTGTTGAATTCAAACAAAGGGTGGGGATGTTTACCAATGAAGAGGCTAGATATTCACTGGATGTTCCCGTAAAGCCACAGGCGTTAATAAGGGAACTTCAGGAGGTCTTGCCGGAAGATACCGTAGTATTTGTTGATACTGGCAACCTCACCTGCTGGGCTATCCACTACATGAGCTTTCAGAAGCCGAATTTCATCTCTGCTTTTGGCATGCTGACAATGGGCTATGCCACGGCGGCGGCTGTTGGAGGTAAGCTGGCAGTACCAGATAGACCGGTAGTAGCTATTACTGGCGATGGTGACTTCCTCATGAATGGGATGGAGGTGTCAACTGCAGTAAGTCACCACGTGCCCGTGGTCTGGATTGTGTTTAATAATGCCAAATTAGGATTGGTTGACGAGCTCCAGAAGTTCACCTTAGGTGAGAAAACAGTATCCACTACATTTGACAGAGTCAACTGTGCGAAAGTGGCTGAAGGGCTTGGAGCTCAGGGCTTCACCATTGAACGTCCCGGAGAGCTATCTAAGATATTACCCCAGGCTTTAGAGAGCGGAAGGCCAACGGTTATTGATGTCATTATAGACCCTGATGAAGTCCCTCCTATAGAGAGGTGGGTGCGTGGTGTTGGCGAGTTAAATGCCAGGCTGGATTACCTGTAATTGATGCTACATAAATACAGAGTATAATTAACTTTATGCTTGGCTGTCTAGATAGATAGTGAGCTGATTATGGAAGTATCAGTCGGTGATTTGTTGATAGACCTGGTTAAAACAGGAGCGGTAATAGTTGTCTTCGCCTATGTTGTAACCCGGGCTAGATTTTTCACTGATATATTAGATAAGCAATTCAACTTCAAAAACCGAATAATCCTGATTTTGCTCTTTGGTGTCTTGTCAATATTCGGCACGTATGGTGGAATAACACTGCCGTCAGGTGCCATAGCCAATATCAGAGACCTCGGTCCTATGGTAGCTGGACTTATCGGTGGACCTATAATAGGGGTGGGGGCAGGTTTTATCGGCGGCATACACCGCTACTTCCTTGGCGGTTTCGTTTGTCTTCCATGTGCCCTGGCTAGCGTAATCGCTGGCTTGGCGGGCGGCGTGATTTATAAGCTGAGGAAGGGAGCATTTCCTGCAGTATGGCAGGCTGCATTGTTTGCTGTGCTTGTGGAATCTTTTCACATGGGGTTAGTACTGCTGATAGCTCGTCCATACAGCGAAGCTCTGGCAGTAGTTAAGGAAGTTTTTTTACCCATGACTGGCGCTAATGCAGTAGGCATAGCCATTTTTGCCATGGTAATACAGAATTTGATAGTGGAGAGAAAGACGGCGGCAGAAAAGGAAAAATACCGCCGTGAGTTAGAACGGAGGGAATATGAGGCAGAGACCGCCAGAGGAATTCAGCAGAGCTTTCTACCTGAGTCTCCGCCCCAAGTAGAGGGATTCGAACTGGCAGCACTAAGCCTGCCAGTATGGGAAGTAGGAGGTGACTTCTATGATTTCATTCCTATTTCCGAGGATAAGTGGGGAGTAGTTATAGCCGATGTCTCCGGAAAAGGTATCCCCGCCGCTTTATTTATGGCTCTATCCCGAACCTTGGTCCGGGCTAATGTGACGGGTAACACTACGGTTTCCGAAGCAATACAAAGAGCCAACCACTTGATTTTACAGGATGCCAGGTCTGGAATGTTCGTAACCCTGTTCTATGCTGTGCTGGATTCAAAGAAGAGGTGCTTAAACTATGTTAATGCAGGGCACAATCCTCCTCTGTTGCTTAAAGGAGGAGCTGGAAGTGCCGTTCTACTGGAAGCCAAAGGAATTGCCTTAGGTGTTCTTGATAATATCAGCTTAGAGGAGAGGGAGCTTCAACTGGCAAGCAATGATACCGTAATTCTCTATACCGATGGAGTGACTGAAGCTATCAATGCGGAGGAGGAGCAATTCGGGCAGGATAGGCTGATTGAAACGATAAGAAGAAATCTTTATTTACC
>CAZMJZ010000086.1:3882-5795 GCA_964566845.1 uncultured Dehalococcoidales bacterium
TTAGCAGTAGATGAGGCATGTACCAATATTATACATCATGCTTACTCCAGTGAAAGGGGTACTATCACTATTTCCTGCGAACTACAAGACAATGATTTGGTTATCACTATCAGGGATAGTGGGAGTCCCTTTGACCCCAGTGCTGTTCCACCACCTGATTTGAGAACAAACCTGGAAGAGAGGAGAGTTGGGGGTTTAGGTATTCATCTAATGAGAAATATAATGGATGAAGTTAGTTATAATTTTGATTCTGATAAAGGGAACACGCTGATAATGCGAAAGACACTGACTAAAATGAAGCGGAAATCATGAGCGATTTCCTTTAATAGTAGTTGAAAATGGAAATAGTATCGCATAGAACAAACAATATCCTGATGATTTCATTGGCAGGCAGACTTGATGCATTTGGAGCATCACAACTTGATGAGGCAATTAAGGAGCTTATTAAAGATTATGATTTCTCCATAGTAATTGATATGGAGAATGTTCCGTATTTAAGTAGTGGCGGTATTAGAATATTACTGGCTACTGAAAAGATGCTCAAGAAGAGAGGCGGCGGGATTCACCTCTGTGGTGTGAATTCATATCCACTCAAGGTGTTGGAGACAGCGGGATTCGATGAGCTGTTTCCAATTTATTCCACACAAGAGGCCGCCGTTGAAAGCTGTATCGCTTTAGAAGTGATGAGAAGAGTTGAGAAAGACTGGCATCGCTTACCTACATATCAAAAGAGCGGAGCTGGATTTACGGTCTTTGAATCATCTCCAAAAGAAGCCATATTGAAGGTGGTGGGCAATGTTTCGAACGTGCTCTATGCTCGATTGGTGGAAGGGGATATATTCTTGAGAAAATTCTCTGAGACCGAGTACTCTATTGGTCTCGGCGCCTTGGGTGAGAGTTTGAAAGATTGCATCAACATTCTCGGTGAGATGATTACCATAGGTGGCACAATGGTCTGGCTGCCAACCGACGGCAATGATACGCCAGATTTTCTGATTCCAAAGAGAGATACAGGTGAAGTAATGATTTACACCGGGTTCAATGTGGCTTTAGCCGGAGCATTCAACGACATTATCGTTATGGAGAGTGAAGGCGATAAGGGTCTCACAGTAGGTGGTCTTTACGAATCTATCTTCGAGATTGTGAGAGAGAGGAGAGCAGGTTTCAGGGGAGTGGTGAGCCTTGCTATGCGAGCCGATATAGGAGAGGTTTATAGTTCGGGCGTAAAGCTCTCGCCAATTAAAAAGTTCGCTCCAGAGAATGGTGAGATGATAATGCACGAGGACAACATTGATAGATGGCTCGACATCAACGCCGTTCCAAAATATCGTGGTGAGACGATGGTGAGCTTTGGAATAGGAATTGATTTGATGAGCGATTTATCTTCATTTGATAAAGCGGCACTGGATGCTCTCTTCTACATCCATCCGGCAAATATCGGGAATGCGAAGGTACTTCTACACAATCACGGGGTAATCTTTAAGCATCTACCATTGGAGAGGGACTTGAATTTAGATGGCGATATTAAGAGGATTGTTACCGAGGGAGAATTTGTCGATATGCGTCACCTTCTCGACAGTACGAAAGTTGTTCGCGCCGTCATCGGGGTCTCTTATATTTCTGATATTGTATTTGAATAGACTTTATCAAATTATCTCAAAGAAAGGCGGGATGTGGACAATGAAATGTCGTCTCTTCAGTACCATCTCTATTATTCTTTTACTGCTGGCAAGTATGGGGGCGACAGCTTGTAAGCCAGCCCCTGAGGTAATCAAGTGGAGAATGGCAACTAGCTGGTCGGCTGATATGCTGTTCTACACTGATGGTGCTGAAGCTATCTGTGACCGGGTTACCGAGATGAGCGGCGGGCGCTTGGTGATTGAACCTTATCCCGCCAATTCAATTGTGGATGC
>CAZMJZ010000087.1:0-5666 GCA_964566845.1 uncultured Dehalococcoidales bacterium
TCAAGCTGGATAGCCTTGTCAATAGGCTCCAATGCCTCATCATAGCGCTTAAGGTTTCCCAGAATGCTAGCTTTTAACCACCAATGGCCGGCATCTTCTGGCTCAAGCTTGATAGCTTTGTCAATAGCCTCTAGTTTCTTTTCGGCATCATTGTCTGGGGTTTGTCTTGACTGACCCTTATCCATTTATAAGAGATTACCACTGTGATATACTATCGTCAAGCGAAGACCATTCTTATTAGATAGTAAGGGTGATGGTAGATAAGTTCCCTTTAGATATGAAAGAGCAGATTGAGAAGGGCATTTCCATTCTCAACCAGGGAGGAATAGTTGCCTTTCCTACTGACACAGTCTATGGTCTGGGGGCTAAGGCTAGTAATCAACTGGCTGTAGAGCGAGTTTATGAGGTAAAGGAACGTCCACGGAATATAGCGCTGCCTTTACTGCTAGCTGGTGTATCGCAGATAAGTGAGGTGGCTGAGCCGGTGCCGCCAATTGTCTGGCTTTTAGCTCATAATTTCCTCCCTGGTGCCTTAACGATAGTCTTACATAAGTCTAACTCAGTTACTAGAATTATTACTGCTGGGGGTGTAACCGTAGCAATTCGCGTTCCTGCGCATCCTATTCCGGTTGCCCTTGCCCAAGGTCTAGGGGGGCATATCGTAGGCACAAGCGCTAATGTGAGTGGTAAGCCGAGCGCCTTGACGGCTGAAGAGGTCTATTCCCAGTTTGGCAATAAAATTGATTTAGTTATTGATGGTGGACGATGCCCAGGTGGTAGGGAGTCTACCATAATTGACGTGACCGGGGATGAGGCGGTAATTTTACGGGAAGGCGCTATATCAAGCCAAGAGTTAAGGCAAGTATGCAATATTGGACGGGCTACGCCGCTCTAAAACTCCCTTATTACTATTTCGGGTTAAGTAGAGCTAAAGAAAGGCAAATGCAGGGTTCCCCGTAAAAATCTCTATTTTTGTGGGATAAATTAAAGGGGTGATGTTGGTAGACAACTTTATGCGAGAGTCTAATGTTTAGTAGGGGGGCTAGGTAGTGCGTATTGCTATTGGCTGTGACCATAGGGGGCTTAACCTCAAGCAATTTATTATCAAGCTCATTACTGAATTAGAGCACAGCTATGAGGACTTTGGCTGCTATACCGCTGACTCAGTAGACTACCCGGATATTGCTAAAAAGGTAGCTGAAGCGGTAGCCAGTGGTGATTTTAAGTATGGTATTTTAATATGTGATACCGGTATCGGTATGAGTATTGCCGCTAATAAGGTAAAGGGGATAAGGGCTGCCCTGTGTTGTGATATCTTTAGTGCTAGCCGGGCTCGTCAGCACAATGATGCTAATATCCTTTGTTTAAGAGCGGAGCAGGAGCAAGATGCATTGCGGGAAGTTGTAAAAACTTTTCTTGTTTCTGAATTTGAAGGCGGAAGACACTTGCGCCGGCTAAATCAAATAAAGGCTATGGAGGGTTAACTATGAAGAGTGATGTTGTTAAGAAAGGTGTGGAGCGAGCTCCACACCGGTCGTTACTGTATGCAGTAGGCTGTACCAGAGCCGAAATGGGTAAGCCGTTTATAGGTATTATTAATAGCTTCAGCGAGGTTGTGCCGGGACATATACATCTACGAGATATTTCTGAGGCAGTTAAGGCGGGGGTGAGAAGTGGAGGGGGCGTTCCCTTTGAGGTAAATACTATTGCTGTGTGCGATGGCATTGCTATGAACCACCCGGGTATGAAATATAGTCTACCCAGCCGGGAACTAATAGCTGACTCGGTGGAAATAGTGGCTGAGGCTCACGCCTTTGATGCTTTGGTGTTTATCCCTAATTGTGACAAGATAATTCCTGGGATGCTTATGGCAGCGGTAAGGCTGAATCTGCCGGCTGTCTTCGTTAGCGGTGGACCTATGCTGGCAGGGCATCTGGGTAGTAGCAGTGGGGTTAAACAGGTTGACCTCAGTTCTGTCTTTGAGGCGGTAGGTAAGGTATCTAAGGGGGAGATGACTCAGGAAGAATTGGAAGAATTGGCAGAGGTTGCCTGTCCCGGTTGCGGTAGCTGTGCCGGAATGTTTACTGCCAACACTATGAACTGTTTAACTGAGGCACTAGGAATGGGGTTGGTGGGCAATGGTACTATTCCGGCTGTTGATGCCAGGCGGCGAGGTTTGGCTAGGGAAGCTGGGCAGCAAGTTATGGAGCTGTTAGCTAACAATATTCGTCCTCGTGATATTATAAATAAGGATTCTATGTACAACGCCTTTGCCGTTGATATGGCATTGGGTGGCAGCACCAATTCGGTTTTACATCTTATAGCAATAGCTCATGAGGCAGGGATTGATTTTCCCTTGTCACTGGTGAATGAAATAAGCCGAGTGACTCCTTACTTATGTAAGTTAAGCCCGGCCGGTGACTATCACATTGAGGATTTGGACCGTGCTGGCGGTATTTCGGCGGTTATGAAGGAACTGCAGGGGTTACTGAATCTGGGGTTAAGTACAGCATCTGGGAAGTCAGTGGCTGAGATTATCGCTGATAGCCGGGTTGTAGATAAGGAAGTTATCCATTCCACTGCCAATGCCTACTCGGCTGTGGGGGGCCTTGCCATCCTTTTTGGCAATTTAGCACCGGAGGGGGCAGTAGTGAAGAGGGGTGCAGTAGCTCCTGAGATGTTGGTTCATCAAGGTCCCGCCAGAGTTTTTAATTCTGAAGAAGAGGCTACAGATGCAATTATGAATGGTAGCCTAAATTCGGGCGAGGTGATAGTCATTCGTTATGAAGGTCCAAAGGGTGGACCCGGAATGAGAGAGATGCTCACCCCTACCGCTCTGCTAAGTGGTATGGGTATGGATAGAGAGTTTGCTCTTATCACTGATGGGCGTTTTTCAGGGGCGACTCATGGTGCTGCTATTGGGCATGTCTCACCTGAGGCAGCCAGTAAAGGACCTATTGCTGCCCTAACCAATGGTGATATAATCAAGATTGACATTCCAAATTATAAGCTTGAGGTAGAGCTTAGTGACGAAGAGATAGCTAATCGTCTGGCTCATCTGGCTGAGTTTGAGCCTAAAATAAAGACAGGTTATCTTAAATACTATGCGGAGAAGGTATGTTCAGCCAGCAGTGGAGCTGTATTTAGTTGGTGAATAGGGATTGTAATGAAAATGACTTGTATCCAAAGTATTAGCGAGCGCCTGAGGCTTGTTTTGTCTGGCTAGATTAAGTAGTGCCTTAATCTAGTGGAAGAGATTTACAGTGTAATAACATAGTGTCAGGGCTTAGGCTATTTAACTATTCTGGAGTTTATAGAGCATTGGCAATAAAAACATAGAAAGAAGGTCATATCTTGCTAATGTAGTGAAAGAATGCACTCTCTTGACAGGCAATATTTCTTTGTGCTATGTTTATCACAGAAGGAGATAACGGAAGATATAATGTTTACTAACGGCATCTCTCAAGTAAATGTAGTTGTTCTTGTTTTGCGCAATCAAATGCGCTTGGGAGGGTATGTCGCAAAGTCTTAACCGAGTAATAGAAGAGGAAATTTAGAAGAAGCAAGAAACCCTCCCAGGTGGAGGGTTTTTCTGTTATTGAAATGAAAGCAGATAGGGGGCTATTATGAAGATGACTGGTGCTCAGATTCTATGTGAAAGCTTAGTAAGGGAAGAGGTAGAGGTTATGTTTGGTATTCTTGGTGGTTCTATCTTGCCGTTTTATGATACCATACCTCAGTATCCCCAGCTTCGCCATATTCTGGTCCGTCATGAGCAGGCGGCTGCCCATGCCGCCGATGGCTATGCCAGGGTTACCGGGAAGGTGGGTGTGTGTTTGGCTACATCTGGTCCTGGTGCGACTAATCTGGTGACTGGGATTGCTAATGCTTACCTTGATTCTGTTCCTTTAGTAGCTATAACTGGTCAGGTAGCCAGACCCTTTATTGGCAAGGATGCTTTCCAAGAGATAGATATTACCGGAATCACTCTACCCATTACTAAACATAACTACATCGTCCTTGATGTGAGTTCACTAGCTGAAATAGTTAAGGAGGCTTTTTATCTAGCCAGGAGTGGTCGTCCTGGACCGGTTCTAATTGATATGCCCCGAGATGTTCAAATAGACCAGGCGGAATTTCATTATCCAAGCCGTGTGGTTCTGCCCGGCTATAAGCCAACGCTTCAGGGTCACTCGGCACAGATTAAGAAAGCAGCAAAGCTTATAAATGAGGCTGAGAGACCACTCGTAATTGCTGGTAGGGGAATTATTATCTCCAGGGCATATAATGAGCTTAAGCAGCTAGCTGAGATGGCGCAAATAGCGGTGGTTACTACCTTGTTAGGTATTAGTTGTTTCCCTGAGTCTCATATTTTAAGTCTTGGTATGCTGGGTATGCATGGTATGGCTTACGCCAATATGGCGGTGGATGCTGCTGATGTCATCATTGCTATCGGAATGAGGTTTGATGATAGAGCTACAGCTAAGGTAAGCGCCTTTGCTCCTCATGCCCGTATTATTCATATTGATATTGACCCAGCAGAAATCGGCAAGAATGTGCGTGTGGACGTGCCTATAGTTGGTGATGTGAAGGCTGTTTTAAGTGAATTAAATAAACTGGTTATCTCAGCCGAGCATGTTGATTGGCTTCGCCAGCTTGATGATTGGCGTAAGGAGCATCCTTCAATAGGCATCAGGGACAGCGAAGGGCTCCTGCCTCAGTATGTTATTCGCCAAATATATGAGGTAACCAAGGGTGAGGCTATTATTGTTACCGGGGTAGGGCAGAACCAGATGTGGGCAGCTCAGCATTATTGGTATAATAAGCCAAATAGCTTTATCTCATCAGGTGGCTTAGGAACTATGGGATTTGAGCTTCCAGCAGCTATGGGGGCTAAAGTAGGCTGTCCGGAAGAAATTGTTTGGTGTATTGCCGGTGATGGCGGTTTTCAGATGACCATTCAGGAGTTAGCTACCATAGTTAAGGAGAAAGTGGCAGTTAAGATAGCTATTATTGATAATGGGTTTCTGGGAATGGTCAGACAATGGCAGGAGATGTTCTATGGTAGACGATACGTAGCCACACCACTATCTGGTCCCGATTTTGTCAAGGTTGCTGAAGCATATGGGCTTCCCGGGTTAAGGGTTACTCGTAGGGAAGAGGTAGTGCCAGCTATTGAGCAAGCTATGGAGTATCAGGGTCCTTTCTTAATAGATTTTGTGGTAGAACCGGAGGAAAATGTTTATCCTATGGTGCTGCCTGGGGCGTCTTTAGCCGAAGTACTTGAAGAACCTAAGGGGGAGGTGACGTTATGGCCACGACGAAGCACACCCTAGTTGCTCTAGTGGAGAATAAGCCCGGAGTGCTTAACCGTATGGCAAGCCTTTTTAGAAGGCGGGGCTTTAATATCGAGAGTATTGCCGTAGGGCTTAGTGAAGTGCCTCATCTATCACGTATGACCATCGTTGTTGATGGGTCAACAGCTATGGTGGAACAGGTTAGAAAGCAACTGGACAAGGTCATAGATGTGGTCAGGGTGTCTGATATTACTGGAGACAACACAATTGCCCGTGAACTGGCACTCATAAAAGTAAAAGCCACCTCTTCTACTAGGAGTGAGATTATTGAGATTGTGGACATATTCAGGGCGAGTATAGTAGATGTTG
>CAZMJZ010000088.1:0-5628 GCA_964566845.1 uncultured Dehalococcoidales bacterium
TCACTATCAGCCGGGCTCAAGGCAGTGTTACCTTCCCGGCAAACTTCATGCTGGTTGGGGCAATGAACCCCTGTCCCTGCGGCTACTATGGTGACCCCTTCCGACAATGTACCTGCCCTCCCAGTCTGGTTTCCAGATACCAGAAGCGTATCAGTGGTCCATTCCTTGACCGGGTTGATATATTTGTTGAAGTACCCCATATTGACTACGAGAAGTTGGCTGACGACAGGCTAGGCGAACAGTCGGAAAGGGTTCAAATGCGGATTGAATCTGCCCGCTCCACACAATATCAACGCTTCCAAGGAACAAAACTAGCCTGCAATGCTGAAATGACGCCCATCGAAGTAAGAGAGTTCTGTCAGGTTGAAGAATCAGCCCAGAGCCTGTTGAAGGCAGCAATGAAGCAGCTTTATCTCTCCGCCCGCGCCTTCCACCGCATACTCAAGATAGCTCGCACCATCGCTGACCTGGAAAATGCCGATATCATCAAAGCCCATCACCTGGCTGAAGCCATCCAGTATAGACCAAGAAGCCTGGTATAATTCAGACAGAGGATACTTAGAGACAATGAAATAAGCTCTCAAAGAAGGTATCATCCTTGTTCTCAGGAGAGTGGCTATGTTTTGTAGGTGGAGCGCTTGTCACAGGTAGTCTTGTTCCTCAGCTCATTCATATTTTCAAACTTAAGAGTGCCCGTGAGATAAGCCTGCTTTTTACCACCTTACTTTTGCTAGGTCTCATCAGTTGGTTAGCTTATGGGATTTCTTTTGGGCTACCCCCGGTCATTCTTTATAATGCAATTGGAACAGCTCTGGTTATTGTGTTTCTATATTCCAGACTGAATTATGCAAGATAGGTGATAGGAGCTTCACCGCATCTGCCGGCTTCCGCCTAGTATAGATAAGTAACCACAAATATGAAGGGTGAGGTTGGTAAATAATCTTAACCCCAAAGCCAGAAGGCACCGCCCATAACTACCATAGCCAAGCCGATAATAATTGCTATCCGACCCCCTATTTTTAAGGCTCCAGGCTCAGGGCGCTCTGGCTGTCCCTCTAAGAATTCTCTCATATCTCGGTGAGTAGAAATGGAGTCATAATAGCTCTTCTCTTCTCTCTTACCCCAGAAGATTGTGGCTAAACCAAGAAGGATAAATAAACCACCTACACCCATCATTATGAAGCAATCACGATGAGGCATTTCTTTACCTTCTTATAGAGTGCTATTCTGTTATAACTATATGGGTTTTTACTGCCGTTTTCAACTTGCCGGCTAAATTACTGATACCGGTATCACTTAATTTCAGCAGTAGCCCCAGCCGCTTCCAGTTTCTCTTTTATGGTAGCCGCCTCCTCCTTATTAACCCCTTCCTTCACTGCCGTGGGAGCACTCTCTACCAAATCCTTAGATTCCTTCAGCCCTAGAGTAGTCACCTCACGCACTGCCTTAATCACACTAATTTTATTAGCCCCTATATCCTTGAGAATTACGGCAAATTCTGTCTGCTCCTCAACCTCTGGAGCTGTAGCTTCTGTTGGTGCCGCCGTAGCTGCTGCCACTGGAGCCATAGCCACGGCACTAACCCCAAATTCAACCTGTAACGCCTTTACCAGCTCTGACAGTTCAAGCACCGTCATACCCTTAATAGTAGACATTACCTCGTCAATGGCTGATGCCTTTTTCTCCTTCTTCGCTTTGGCAGGGGCTTTTCGCGTGGTGACGGCTGCTCCTTCTTCGTCTGGTATTATTTCTACTTCCCCTGCTGTTTGGGCTTTCTCCTTGGTAACGGCTGCTTCTTCAGCAATTTCTACTTCATTTTCTGGCATCTTATCCTCCCTCCAATTGTTGAATTCTAGCTTGTAGCGTTCCTATAATTCCCTTTATCGGGGTCGTGAGATAATTAACGAAAGTAACGATAGGAATTTGCATCCCACCTACAACCCTGGCTAGCAATATCTCTCGTGATGGCAAGGTAGATAGAGTCTCCACCTCTGCCGCAGTGAGTAGTCTATCACTTAAAAAGCCTCCCTTAATACTCAAACTGGTTTTTGAATTGCGAATATAATCAGTCAATGCTCTAGCTGACTCAGTGATATCACCATAACCAAAGGCAACGGCTACTGGACCTTCAAGTAAGCCAACCAATTCATCCTTGCCGGCTCTTTCCGCAGCAAACCGAGCCAGGGTATTCTTTACCACTTTATAACTAATGCCTGACTCCTCCAGATTACGACGCAAAATATTCATTTCAGAGGCTGATAAGCCACGATAGTCAGTTAGAATACCAATATTACATTTGCTAAAAACCTCCTGTAAACTATCAATAATCTGTATTTTCTTTTCTCTAGCCATTTTTCGCTCCTAACCAGCTTTGATAAGCATCTACTTAAAAATAAGTCCTTGCGCCTACCGCACAAGGACTCCGCAAAATCTCATTAGACTAAGATTTTGTCGACCTCGGCAGGCATGTTGATTTAAGCCTAAATCGGCACCCGCTGTCTCAGGACGATTATTAAATTACCATGGTATTAACTGGAAGTTAAAGCCAGAGTTGGTTTGAGGTCAAGCATTATACCAGGTCCCATAGTAGTAGATAAGGAGGCAGTTCTAACATACTGTCCCTTGACACCACTAGGTTTAGCCTTAACCACTGCCTCGACTACTGCTGTTAGGTTATCCATTAACTTATCAACCTCAAAACTAATCTTTCCCAAAGGTACATGAATGATAGCTGTCCTATCAAGTCTGAATTCCACCCTACCTTTACTGGCATCGCCTATTGCTCTAGGCAACTCAGTGGCAGCTACCACTGTTCCTGATTTAGGGTTAGGCATTAATCCCCGCCTCCCTAAAACTTTCCCCAGTTTACCTACCTTACCCATCATGTCAGGAGTAGCAATAGTCATATCAAAATCCAACCAACCATCCTCAATCTTCTTGATCAACTCATCACCACCGACAAAATCTGCCCCGGCTGTTTTAGCAATCATCTCGGCTTCACCCTGCGCAAAAACCAGAACACGCACCTTCTTACCCAACCCGTGAGGCAAAAGAGCAACACCACGTACCTGCTGACTGGCATTTCTAGGGTCAACACCCATCCGAAGGTGAAGTTCAACCGTCTCATCAAAACGGGCATGAGTCATCTTCTTAGCTATCTCAATAGCCTCCCGCGGATGATAACTCTCCGTCTTTTCCACAAGCTTAACTGCTTCTTGATAGTTTTTGCCGTGTTTTACCATTCTTCCTATTCCACCTCAATTCCCATACTTCGGGCTGTACCCTCAATAATTCGCTCTGCTCCCTCAATACTAACAGCATTCAAGTCCTTAGCCTTCAATTGAGCTATCTCACTAAGTCTATCTCGGGATAACTTCCCTATTGTTTCATGACCAGAAGTGCTGGCACCCTTTTCTACACCTACAGCCTTCTTTAGCAAATCAGTGGCCGGTGGCGTTTTAGTGATAAAAGTAAATGACCTATCCTCATAGACAGTTATTTCCACTGGAATAATAGACCCAGCCTGAGCCGAAGTGCGCTCATTATACTCTTTACAAAATGACATGATGTTAATCCCATGCTGTCCTAAAGCCGGACCCACTGGAGGTGCTGGATTTGCCTTTCCCGCTTCAATTTGTAGTTTAATCACTGCCTTAATCTTTTTTGCCACACCTGTCTCCTAACCGAAAATTAAAAATCTTTATAGTTTCTCTACTTGTAAAAAGTCAAGCTCAACCGGTGTTTCACGTCCAAAAAGGAAGAGAAGTACCTTGACCTTACCCTTTCCTTCATTTATATCATCCACAACTCCAACAAAATCGATGAACGGACCATCAGTCACTCGTACACTCTGTCCCTTACGAAAGCCAACTTTAACCTTTGGCGCTTCAACTGACATTTGCTTCAAAATCCGATTAACCTCCTCCTCTGCCAACGGAGCCGGCTTATTCTCACTACCAACAAAACCAGTAACCCCGGGAGTATTACGTACTACATTCCAGCTTTGGTCACTCATCTTCATCTGAACCAGGACATAACCAGGTAATATCTTCTTTGTCACGCTGTACCTCTGCCCATTTTTAACCTGGATTTCCTCTTCAGTAGGTATGACTATCTGATAAACCTCGCCTCCAGTATCCATAGACTTGATACGCTGCTCAAGATTTTTCTTAACTCGCTGTTCATATCCCGAGTAGGTATGAACTACAAACCAATATTTTTGATTCTCCTCCACCACAGATAACCTCACTTAAATAAAGCCTGTTTACAGCTATCTCTTCTAGTCATTACTTAAGTTCAATATAGAATATACTTGGGCTTTTATCTACCCAAAAGAAGGTTATCAATGAGACGAGTAAAGCCCAAATCCGTAGCTCCCAGAACTATGCTCGCAGCAATGGCAATAATCAGCACTAGAAATGTTAGATAAATAGCCTCTCTTCGGGTGAGCCAGACTACCTTTTTCAACTCAGCTACAGTATCACCAATAAATCTAAATCTCGAACGCTTTGGCTTGGTACTAACATCACGATGTGGCATAGAAGGAACCCCACCTCTCCCCAAATGGCACTACTTTACCTCCCTATGGAGTTTGTGAGTGCGACAACGGGGGCAATATTTTTTAATCTCTAATCGCTGGGAGTCGTTTTTCCTATTCTTGGTAGTAGTATATGTTCTCTCCTTACACTCAGTACAAGCAAGATGTATAACAACCCTAGCTTCAGCTTTTTTTGCCATTTCTTACTCTATGATGCGGGTAATGGTACCAGCTCCTACTGTTTTACCCCCCTCCCGAATAGCAAAACGTAGACCCTTCTCTAGAGCTACCGGATAGATAAGTTTTATCTTCATATTTACATTGTCACCGGGCATAACCATCTCCACCCCCTCTGGAAGCTCAATGCTTCCGGTAACATCTGTGGTTCTAATATAAAACTGAGGCTTATAACCGTTAAAGAAAGGAGTATGCCTGCCTCCCTCCTCTTTACTTAAAACATACACCTCAGCATCAGCATAGGTATGTGGTTTAATTGAACCTGGTTCAGCCAGTACCTGTCCCCGCTCTACCTCATCTCGGTCAATACCCCTAAGCAGAATACCAACGGCATCCCCCGGCTCCGCCTCATCTAATATCTTATGAAACATTTCTAGACTGGTAGCTACCGTCCGGTGGGGCTCATGATGTAAGCCAACAATCTCAATTTCCTGCCCAGGCTTAATCACTCCCCTCTCAACCCTCCCTGTGGGTACGGTACCCCGCCCCTTGATGCTAAACACATCTTCTACTGACATCAAGAAGGGCTGATCTTTAGGTCGGGCCGGAATAGGAATATAGCTATCTATTACATCCATTAGTTTCCAAATAGCACCACACCACTGGCATTCCCGCTTACCACAACCACACTCGAGAGCTTTGAGACCACTCGCCCTTACTATTGGTGTCTCATCACCAGGGAAACCATACTTAGTAAGCAGTTCCCTCATCTCCATCTCCACTAGTTCTAGAAGCTCTTCATCTTCCATAAGATCTACCTTATTCAAGCAAACTACAATGGCTGGAACCTCTACCTGATGGGCTAACAGGAGATGTTCTCTGGTCTGGGGCATAGGACCATCCGGGGCACTGAC
>CAZMJZ010000089.1:0-5623 GCA_964566845.1 uncultured Dehalococcoidales bacterium
TCTCTTCAGCAGCCATAGAACCCGAGGCATCAAGGACAAACACAATGAGATTGCCTACCTTTTTCTCCCGCACCTTCTCTCGCAAGTCATGGCTCTCAATGAGCAGGGCATTCTGTCCCTGTACTTCCTTCCTTCGCTGCACCTGGAAGGGAGCCGCTGCCCGCAGGGTTGCATCAAAAGCAAGGTCAGTAACTTTCCCTTGGAGAATGATACTGTCCACATAACGCCCCGTCTTGGAGTTGGTTCTGCTCTTTGACCGTCGTCCTGCCCCACCCCTAGACACCTCATCCAACACAGGAGTAATCAATGGTCTTACCCGGTATGGCAGGTCAGCTTCGAAGACTTGCTCTCTTTCGGGTTCTTCTTTATCTTCGGGAGAATCATCGGTATCATTATGAGGAGGTGGGTCACTGGGCGGAGGGGCTTGCTCATTCTCTTGTTTACCCTGGGGTTGATTTTCTTGATTCTGATGCCACCTTTGAACGCTCTCCTCTAGCTGCTGCTGGTTTAGCTCCGGCTGCTCAAAGGGCTGGCGACGGCGACGGTGCAGAAGTGCCAGCTCAGCCGCCTCCTTGACATCCTCCTCGCTCACCACTATTCTCGCATGGTAGGCAGCAATGGTGGTGGCAGTCTTATGTATCACAATATCAGCCCGGTGACCATCAACAGCGAAGTCAATGCATATCTGGGTAATGAGCTTCAGCATCTCCTCACTGAGTTTCACCTCAGGCAGTAGATTCTTGGCTTCCATAACTTGCTGTCGCATCCTCTCCTGTTCACCCTCCCAGGTAGTGACAAAGGCTACCGGATTCTCCTCAAAGGCTATCCGTCTTCGCACCACCTCTGCCCTGGACTCCTGGTCTGGAATACCCTTGACCTCTACTGCCAACCCGAAACGGTCTAGTAGTTGCGGACGTAGCTCACCCTCTTCGGGGTTCATGGTGCCTACCAGAATGAATTGCGCCGAGTGACTGAAAGAGATTCCCTCCCTCTCCACGAAGTTCACCCCCATAGCAGCAGCATCAAGCAGGACATCCACCAGATGGTCATCCAGTAGGTTAACCTCATCAATATACAGGATGCCCCGATTAGCAGCAGCCATAAGTCCCGGCTCAAAGTGTTTCTCCCCGGTCTTAATTGCCCTTTCAATGTCAAGCGTGCCCACAACCCTGTCCTCGGTAGCTCCTATTGGCATCTCCACTACAGGCACCTGCCTCCTGGCAGCACCAAGCTTCTCGCCCTTGGCTACTCTGGCAGCACAAGTATCACATAGCTCATCTACACACTTAGGTTCGCACAGGAAGGGACAATCAGATACCACCTCAATCTGGGGAAGGAGTTGAGCCAGAGCCCGTACTGCCATAGACTTGGCTGTCCCCTTTTCACCTCGAAGAAGCACCCCTCCAATTTTAGGGTTAATGGCATTAAGAAGAAGTGCCTTCTTCATGTTCTCCTGTCCAACAATAGTGCTAAACGGATAAACTAGCCTGATTCGCCGATTCATAGCTCATAATTTCCTTTCTGGCATCAGATATATAATCAATGAATGCCCTTTTGATATAACACTCGGTCAGCTTTATCTCCCCAACCAATTGCTGGGCAAAGGTCTGAGCCGGACACTGACCACCACAGAGCCAGTGTCTACTACAAGTAAGGCAATAACGGGGTGGGGTGATAAGCTGCCGACACCTCTGCAAATTAACACCTACTTCATCAGTGAAACCCTGCTCCAGAACATTACCTAGGTAAAACTGGCGGGGGAAACCAGCCAAGGATGCGCATGGATATGCATCACCATTTGGTTTGACCATAAGCAACTGTCCAGCATCGAAATAACAGCGGTGTCGGCGTCTTATCCCGTTGATTAGAAGATAGCGCATACGCTCTGCCTCGCGAAACCTTACCCTTCTTCCGCCTATAAGTGCCAACTCATCCGCCCGCCTGAGTGCAGCACTTACCGAGCGGGCTGCTAAAGTAGGGGCTGCTTGCTTCACGCTATCTTCTCTAGCCCTTCCTATTTGTCTCAGCACGTCAAAAGCAATACCCTCCACATTCCCTAAGTAGCTGGCAAGCTCGACCATTCCGGGTAACCCAGCGACATTCTCGGCGGATAGGACACAGGTCAACCCCACACTAATACCAGCCACCCGAAGCTTCTCCAGCCCGGCTATGGTGGCTCGCGTAGAACCACGCCCATCGGCAAAAGGACGCAAAGAGTCATTTACCTCGGGCAAGCCATCTAGGCTCACGCCCACATCTACTCCCATCCGTTTAAGATCTGCTGCAACCTCGTCATCAATGAGGGTAGCGTTGGTTTGGAGTTGATAGTCAATGCCCAGACCCTGCGTATAGCGCACTACCTGCTCAATCAAGTCCATGTTAAGCAGTGGCTCACCACCAGCGAACTGAATCTTGAAACGACTAAATTGACCAACCATGATATCCAAGGCTCGCTTGGCTACTCGCCAATCCATGTATTCCGCCTCGTCGCCACCACTTGCGTAACAGTAGCGACAGCGCAGGTTACAGTCGGTTGTAACCCACAGCACCAGTTCCTTCAATCCCAGCTCTTTGGGCAATGATAATTGACTCATTCATGAACCTTTTGGGTAAGTTTTAGCAGTGCATTGACTGTAGCTACAGCGGCGGCACTTCCACCCCGAGTTCCCTCAATGGTGATATAGGGTATATCCCTCTTCATCAACTCCGCCTTCGACTCTTTAGCTTGCACAAAGCCAACGGGCGTTCCCACAACGAGAGCAGGTTGAACACCTCGGCTGCCAATTAACTCAAGCAGGGTTAACAGGGCGGTGGGAGCATTGCCAATAGCCACAATTGCACCATCGAGTCTCATGCCTAGACTACGGACGGCAGCCGCACTACGTGTAGTATTCTCCTCTGGTGCCTGCCTCATCACCTCAGGCTCATCAAAAGCGCAATGTATGGAACAGCCAAATTTTCGAGCCATATTATGATTGATACCCACCACAACCATCCTGACATCGGTGAATATCGGCTTTCCTTGGCGAATAGCGGTAATACCGGCCGATACCGCATTGGGGTGAAATCGGATGAGACTAGCCACCTGAGGGTCGCCAGTGGCATGGACAATACGCTTTATTATCTGTCGTTCCTCCTCAGAGCATTCTATTGACGGCAGCAAATCCTCTATTATCGCCATACTGCGTGTCTCGATATTATTAGTAGCATTATTCTTCACTGAGAAGCTATTATTCAGTGATAGTTCTGCTGCTGCTTCATATATGCGCTTAACGACAAGGTTGGCTAAATGTTTATCTGCCCCCAGTGTTTTTGCTAAAACGAACTCTACCTCTGGATTGCTCTGCCTGATGACGCCGATACGGTTGGGAATATCCTTAGTAGGATGTATACCCTGGAAAAGGAAGTAAGGCATTATCACCACCCGCTTCACGCCCCTCTTTAGCATAAGCTCAACTGCCTCTTCTAAGTCGGGGTGGTTGAATTGCATCGATGCCCCCACCACCTTTATCTCCGGAGGAAGCCATGCCTTTACCATACGGGTGACCTCCCTTAAAATTTCACTAACTTCACCCTCATTCCTACTACCGTGGGCTAAGATTATTACCCCTGTTTCTGCCATTTCCTTCTCCCAAAAATAAAATCCCTTGCCTCCACAAGAAGACAAGGGGCTCGCAGAAATATTAAGATATTTCTGCCTGCATCCTCTCCTCGGAGGCATTCGGCTCACCACAAGGCGTTCGACCTGACTTATTAGCCCAACCGATTTAATATCAGGGCTAAATCACAGTTGCGGGACAGTGCCGGATTCCCACCGAGCTTCCCCGTTTAAGCCCTTTTAGGGCACCTTGCTGCATACATATAACTGTAAAGGTTCAAATGTAACGTTTCTTGATTCCAAACAAGATTACTTGATTATAACATCATTTAATATACATGTCAATAGCTCAAAACTTGCTGATGATAGATAGATTAGAATACAAGTGAGGCGAATTAGAAGGAGAATGTCAAACCATCAAATGTGGTATTATCCCGGATTGTCACCCGTGCTTAAATCTAGGATTTCGTAACTTAGATTATTTTCATCTAGTCGTTTAAGTAGGTTAGGTATGTCATCCTCACTACAGAGTATGAGGAATGACAAACCGGAGTGAGCCGCTTCAATAGCCGCCTCTGTCACCCCATAGAGATAGGAAGGTTCAATGCCTACACGCCGTAGTGCAATTAAAGCCTCAATGCCTATAGTACCAACAAGCTCTTTCTGGCTAAGCTCCTTTTTCAACCTTGCCAGGTTAACATTCCTAGAACTGCCCCTTTGAATACCAGGCACCTTTAAAATAGATATCTTTCCTATCTCAAACTCTATTATTCCCTCTATGTTTGATACCCCTACATCTTCACCCTTTCTGGTATTGGTAACTGCCACAGCTTTTGCCATCTTTCCTAAAGCGTCGGTGGCAAAGAGTAAGCCATTTTTCATCTTTAACCCCACTATTTGACCTTGAGATATATCGCGGTCTGCCACCGCGGTGCAGACCGTTATATTGGTTATTGCCCTCTCGACAAATAGGAGGTAGCCTCGTAGCTCTCTAAGCGCCTTTAAAACCCGGTTTACGCCCTCATTGGTTATTCTATATCTGGATCGCCCATCTGATGTAACTGAGCCGTCCTTCACCATTTCCTTAATATATTCCGAAACCGCTTGCGGGGTGACATCGAGTTTTTGAGCAATTTCTTTCTGCTGGATATTAGGCTGATTTGCAGCTATCTGAACTAATATCTGGAATTTTGTATCCAGATTTCTATTCCGTTGTATTTGTGCCATAACTAAGAATGCCTTTCTTGAAGGTCAAAGTCAGGCCTTTTCTGGTTATAACCACTCTTGCCTCGGATAATAGACCTGTTATCCTCTGCCCTCTACCTTTTCACTTTCTTGATTGTAGCACTAACATTCACCAATTGGAATAGTGCTAGTCACTCATATTTATATCGTCCCTGGAGGAATTCGAACCCACAACCCGCCGATTAGAATAAAGTTTACCTTGTGTGGCTTCCATTTGCTTTGAGTCAAAGGCATCCCAAAGCTGCAGTAGGGTAGGGGAATTTGGTAAAGTAGTTGCTCTATTTGACATTGGTAAATCCATAACAAAATATTAATGTAGATGAATATTACTCCAAGGTTATTAGTAATTGCAATGCTCCGTATCAGACTAAAAATGACACCTATAAGCCAGGAATGGCCCCTTGCTCGTGGCAATCCGGGGGTGAGCTAAAAGGTGAGCCTAGATGTTAACAAAGCCCGTAGCCCTTAAAACCTATTGCAACAATAAGCCCGATTGAAATAATATGCAAGAGCCTCCAAAGTGTGAGGCTTCTTATACTTTTTATGGAGCTCACATCAGAAGTTGTGGAAATTTATGACGCCGGAGGCAGAAAAGGCGTATCTTTTCAAGTAGAGAAAATAACCCATTTAAGTGGAGAGTAGTGGATACACATTGGCAATATCATGCCACAGAAAGATGAGCAAAGAACAGAGGAACAAGATTCTTAATGCCCTGGAAGCCTATCCTAATACAGAACATCAACGATGCTGGAATCAGCGCATTGCTAGTATAGATGCCAG
>CAZMJZ010000090.1:0-5577 GCA_964566845.1 uncultured Dehalococcoidales bacterium
CCATTGGCAGCCGCCACCAGCAGTACTGCGGTAGCTACCACCGTTTTGCCACTGCCTACCTCCCCTTGCAACAATCGTGACATCGGTCTCGGTTGTTCTAAATCAGCCATTAGCTCCTTGAGAACCCTGTTTTGAGCCGCAGTTAGCTCAAAGGGCAAAGACCTCACAAAAGCACCTAGCACCGGTGTCTCGGCACCAAAAGGGTTCCCTGGTTGACTCTCCTGCCAGTCACGCTTCTTGTTCAGCGCACCCAACTGTAGAATAAAAAGCTCATCAAAAGCCAGGCGAACCCTTGCCTTGTCCTTTAATGCTTCATCTTCTGGATAGTGAGCCTGGCTTATTGCCTCAGGTAGCCCCAATAGATTACACCGCCCCCTTACTTCTGGGGGCAAAAAATCTTCCACCTGCCATGCCCACTGGTCTATAAACCCTTTCATCAATTTTCTCACCTGGCGAGGACGTAATCCCTGAGTGAGAGGGTAGATAGGAACCAGACGCCCGGTGTGAATTAACTCTTTATCCTCCACCAGCTCCCACTCTGGAGACTCAAACACATATCGCCCCTTAAACACGCTTACCCTGCCACTGACCACTATCCTGGTATTGGTAGCTAGCTTCTTAGCCAGATAGGGTTGATTAAACCATACCACTCTGACATTGCCTGTTTCGTCACCCACAATAGCCTCAGTACTGCGCCTGCCACCTAGCATAATCTCCTGAGACTGCCACACATTGACAATAACGGTCTGCTCCTCCCCCTCAATAAGCTGCGAAATAGATTTCCTATGGCTATAGTCAAGGTGACGGCGTGGGAAGAAATACAGCAAATCCCGAATTGTCTTTACCCCCATCTTATTGAACTTGGCCGCCAGGCTTGAGCTAATGCCCTTAATAGTAGTAATGGGTGAATCAATGGATTGTTTAGCTTCTACACGGGGTTGTATTTGTCTAGGAGAAAGCCTACCTACTAGCCGGGTTGGCTTTGCTTTACCCTTTTCCTCTTCCATAAGCTCTGCTTCATACAAGAAATGGACCACATTACTAATCCATTCTTTACGCTTCTGCTTAGCCAGAGAGGCATAATTGGGGTTAATCAGGTGAAGTTTGTGAAAACGGCTTAGGAGTTGAGGGCTAGTTATTGATTCTATGGCTTGACTTGACCAATTGCGGAGGAATGTATCCAAACCGCCGATTACTGCCGAATCCACATAGCCCTTTTTACACTCTAGCTCAAGAATCTTACGCAGAGGCTCCGCATTCATTGACAAGTTTCCGCCTTCATTTGCCTCAGCGGATAGCTATTATCTGTCCCCAAACACAGCTACCAGCAAGAGACCAGGACCGGTATGGGTGCCAATCACCGGGGTTGTCTTCGACCGGTAGATACGCTCTTTGGGAAATCTAGAACTAAGGCGCTTAACTAGTGCATCAGCTTCATCAGGACAGGCAGCATCCTCAACAGCTATTTCCTCAATATGGGAATAGCTCATAGCAAATTTGTATAAGTAGTCTATCGCCTTAGTGCGCGAGCGCGTTCTGCCAGCAGGCTCAACCACGCCACCCTTTATAGTTATAATAGGATTTATTTTAAGCATTGACCCCAGAAAGGCTTGGGCAGCGCCAATACGCCCTCCTCTTCTTAAATACTCCAAGGTGTCAAAAGCAGCACGCATATCTACTCGAGCCATATTGCTCCTGGTGAGAGCAACCACCTCATCAAGACTAGCCCCAGCCTGAGCCGCCCTAGCCGCAGCAATAACCATAAATCCCTGTGCCATAACCGCCCATTGTGAATCAATTACCTCTACCCGGCACTTCTTCTTCATTAACCCTATACTTTGTAACGCTACCTCATAGGTGCCACTCAGTTTTGAAGTAAGAATAATAGCCAGGATTTCGTCTGTGCCTTCAGCCAGCTTGTCATATGCCTCAGCGAAGCTTCCAGGAGATGGCACTGAAGTAACCGGTAGAGTCTTACTGTACTTTAGCTTTTCGTAGAACTGCTCGGTAGTCAAGTCAACGCCATCTCGGAAGACCTCTTGCCCAAAGCGAACATTTAGCGGAATTACTGTAATCCCTAGCTCTTCGGCTATTTCGGATGGTAGGTCAGAGACACTATCAGTAACAATCTTGACCGTCATCAACTACTTTTTTTCTGCCTCCAGAACAGATACCGCCATGGCACCAGGTCCGGCGTATGTTCCCACCACCGGGCTAATTGTTGACCTGTATATTCGCTCCTTGGGTAATAACGAGTCGAGGCGCTCAACCAACTTGTCGGCATCATCAGGGGTAGTAGCATGCTCCACAGCCAGCCCCTCAATATTAGGGAAGCCGGCTACATAATTGTATAGATAATCCATACCCGCCGCTCTGGAGCGAACCCTGGTTAAAGGAGACATTTCGCCATCCTTCACCGTAAGTATTGGCTTTATTGATAACATTGCCCCCATCAGCCCCTGCGCCTTGCCGATACGCCCCCCCTTGGCTAGATATTTAAGGGTGTCAAAAAAGGCAATAAGGTGCGACCGAGCCCTAGCCCTACGTACCAGATCAGCGACCTTATCCAAGTTTGCCCCAGCCTGGGCTGCCTTAGCCGCAGCAATGACTATCAGCCCCAGACTCATTGCCACTGTTAGCGAGTCAATCACTTCAATACGGCATTTCTCCTCTACCATACTCTTGGCGGCAAGCGCCGACTCATAGGTGCCACTAAGCTTGGTGGATAGAGTAATAACTAGAATTTCATCAGTTTCCTCAGCCAGCTTATTATAGACATCAATGAAAGCAGCAGGAGGCGGCTGCGTAGTAGTCGGCCAAGTAGCATTATGAGCCAACCTGTAATAGAATTCATCTGTGCTGATAGTAATCCGGTCAAGAAACGATTCCTTGCCAAAAGATACAGTTAGAGGCACAATAGTAATCCCCAGCCCTTGAGCTATATCATCGGTAATATCAGACAGGCTATCGGTTACAACCTTGACTGTCATTGTGTAACCTCCTATATGCTTATTATTCTATGGAAATAATATAATTATAGTGAGGCTGACCTCCCCGAACTACATCAACCTGAAGTTGGAGGTACTGTTCATGAATACTGGCGCTGACCTGTTCTGCCTCAGCTAGCTCAGTATCCGCTCCGTAATAGATAGTAATTATTTCGGCTTTTTTTAAATCTATCTTAGCCAGCATCTTATTAAGGACATCAGTAGTATTATTACCTGCCGCTAGTAAATCTCCATCCAGCAGACCAATAGCCTGTTTCTTCTTTATGGTAAGACCATCTAGCTGAGCTGAGCGTACAGCTCGGGTAATTTCAATAGTTTTTATCGCTGATTTTGCCTCTGTCATAAGCTGGGCGTTCGTTTCCAGGTCAGCCTCATAGTCAAAGGCTAAAAGGGCAGCCACCCCCTGCGGAGTTGTTTCCGTAGGTACTACCTTAATAACTTTCGTAGTTAAAGACTGAACCTGCTCAGCGGTAAGCACCACATTTTTGTTATTAGGTAAAATAATAACCTTATCTGAAACCACTGACTCTACAGCCTGAAGCAAGTCCTTGGTACTAGGGTTCATTGTTTGTCCACCAGGGACAATAGCCGCCACTCCAAGGCTGGTAAAAATATCACCAAGCCCGTCACCAGAGACAACAGCAACTACAGCAATATCAACCGCTGGCATCCGCTCCTTCTGCATCCTCAAGAAGTCCTGATACTGCTCGTCCATATTCATTATATTTATCTCATGCAAAGTACCTAGAGCGGTAGCATAATTGATAACACTGCCTGGGTCATAGGTATGGATATGAACTCTAAGTGTAGATTCATCACCGGCAACAATTAAAGATTGCCCTTTCCTCCCCAACCTTCTTCTGAGCCTATCTGGGTTGAGCCCCTCTCCCCTAATTACGAAATTGGTGCAATATCCATAGGGTACCTCCTCATCTGTCATTACATGTGGCAATTTAGTAGCCAGAGGTATATTACTAGCAATCATTTGGGGCTTGCGGAACTGCATCTGCTCTGCCTCGCCCCTAAGGTAACGGAGCGCTCCCTCCAGAATGGTATATAGACCTTGCCCCCCAGCATCCACCACTCCAGCCTCCCTTAGCACCGGCAGCAGGCTAGGAGTATTAGCCACCGACTCATTGGCGGCATTAACTATAGCCTCCATAATCGATATCAGGTCGCCGTTGCCGCTAGAGGCTTGCGCCTCAGCAGCCGACGCCGCTTCTCTAACCACAGTGAGAATGGTTCCCTCTACAGGATTGCTTAACCCCTTATAAGCCATAGTTGACCCCTGGAGTAAGGCATTAGCCAGGTCACTGCCATTAAACGATTCCTTTTCCGCCAAACCCTGGGCTAGACCACGCCAAATCTGTGACAAGATTACCCCGCTATTACCCCGAGCCCCCATCAACGCTCCTCTAGCCATAGCTTGAGCCACCGCTGAAGCACTACGTTCGGTAACCTGGAATGCCTCCTCAATGGTTGAACGCATGGTAAGCAACATATTAGTCCCGCAATCGCCATCAGGTACGGGAAAAACATTCAGGGCATCAATATCTGATACACTTTTCTCTAACCAGGTAGTAGCAGTAGCAAACATTTCCCTTAGCTCTTGCCCGGTGATATACTCAACTTGTTTCATTCAACCCCCTCCTTGCCAAGCAAGTTTGTCTGTGCTAATATTAAACTCATATTTTACAAAAAAGCTACTAACTAGTCAAAGGAGATGAAATATTGAAGTGTGATTTATGTGGGAAGTCACCTCAATTTGGACATAGTGTGAGCCACTCTAAACGCCACACCAATCGTCGCTGGATGCCCAATATTCATCCGGTTACTATTATTATAGATAGTCAACCAAAAAGGCTTAACCTATGTACCAGATGCCTACGCAATCAGCATAAAGCGGCTAAAAAGCTCCTTCCAAGCTAGAACGTATCGTTCCCAGGGCTTCACTTATAGTTTGTTCTGAATTAAACACGGCTGACCCGGCGGCTAATACCCTGGCTCCGGCTCTTACTACTCTGGGAGCAACCTCAGCATTGATACCACCATCCACTTCTAGCTCAGTAGCCAAATTTTTTCCGTCCAGCTCAGCCCGCAAACGGGCTATTTTTTCTAGCATAGTCTCAATAAAGACCTGTCCACCAAAGCCGGGATTAACCGTCAATACTAGAACTAAATCAAGTGAGGGAAGAACCTCCATAAGTGCGTCTATTGGCGTGCCCGGGTTAAGGGCAACTCCAGCCTTAATCCCAGATTCCTTAACTCTCTGCACTACTTGGTGAATATCAGGACAGGCTTCAAAATGAACGGTGATAATATCTGCCCCGGCATCAACAAATTGACTAATTTGTGGTTCCGGTGCCTCAACCATAAGGTGGACATCCAGAGGCAGTTCAGTCCATTTACGGATAGAGGCTACTACAAGAGCACCGACGGTTATTTGAGGCACAAAATGCCCGTCCATGACATCTATGTGAATATAGTCAGCGCCAGCCTTAGTCGCCTCAGCTACCTGCTCGCCCAGGCGACCAAAATCAGCCGACAGGATAGATGGGGCAAGCTTAAT
>CAZMJZ010000091.1:0-5441 GCA_964566845.1 uncultured Dehalococcoidales bacterium
TGGGGCATGTATCACATTGCGCTTTATCAGGAGCAAGCACCGCCCCTTTCTCCGGCAGTTCCCCCTTGAGAATGGCATTTACGGCGTTCATTATTAAATCGGGTGGCGGTGGACATCCGGGAAGATAATAATCTACAGAAATAGTTTGATCCAGAGTCTTCACCGTATCATAGAATTTCGGTAGAGTGAGTTCACCAATATCAATAGCCGTTTTCTCCTGTGGGAGGGTTCCTTCTGGATTTTCTACAGTAGGGACTTCCTTATAAACCCTTTGGAAGATTGTATCCCGTGTCCAGAAGTTCCCCAGCCCCGGTATCCCGCCTAAATGAGCACAGGCGCCAAAGGCGACTACGAGGCCAGATTTTTGCCTTAAGAGCTTTACCATCTCTTCCTGCTCCTCTAACCTTATGGCACCGTTTATAAAACTGACAGCTATCTCACCATCACCCAGAGCTTCAACGTCCTTCTTCTTGAAGTCCAATGCCACCGGCCAGAAGACAATATTCACAGCCTCAGCTACCTTCAGTATGTCTTCATTAAGGTCAACCACTGTCTCCTCACATCCTCCACACGAAGAACACCAATAGAAAGCGACCTTTGGTTTAGTCATCTCTACCTCCTTTTTGTCTTGGAGACTAGAACTAATTTTTTCATATCCTCGGTTATTAACCGCTGAGCCGTGCCCATCTTAATTCTTTCTGACTCTATGACAAGACAGTATAGCATCGCTTTAAAAAGAGTTATAATACATAGGGCGGGTAATTATCACTTCGATGATAACAATCCTTAGAATGGCAGACATGGATTTACATTCCATCGGCATTGTTAATACTTGATAACTGTAACACTTTCACTTGGCGTTGTCAATTTCTTATACTCGTCCAGTATCTTGTTGGACTACCTTTCCCCAATTGAATAAAGTACTAAAGAGCTTTAAGCTGTAGTCTCTGGATTTTTTGAACTGAATCTTCAATTGTGGTATAATCGGATATAAAACCGTGGTCATAAAGACGGTAGCTACCAACCGTAAAGCCTATCATAATTATCATATAGAGGATAGTGTAGAAGCCGGTATCGTGCTTACCGGGACAGAGATAAAATCAATACGAGCCGGGAGAGTTAATTTAGGTGATGCTTATGTTAGACCTGAGGCTGGTGAATTATGGTTATTGAATGCTCATATTGCCAGATATGAAGCAGGTAGCTATTTAAGCCATGAGCCAACACGACCACGAAAGCTCTTATTACATCGTAAGCAGATTGATGGTCTTACCAGCAAGGTGGTGGAAAAAGGCTTTACTTTAGTCCCACTTAAATTATATATAAAAGATAGTATTGCCAAGGTTGAGGTAGCCTTAGCTAAAGGTAAAAAGCTATACGACAAGCGAGAATCCTTAACTCGCCGTGAAGCAGAAAGAGATATAGAAAGAAATATCAAGCGGCAGAAATTTCAAGGGAGGTGATTTACACTTAAGCCGTTGGTAGTAAGTGGGGACGCGTGGGTTCGACAGGGGAAACATGTTGCAGGATTGCAAGCTGAGGTGCCACTAACCTCGTAAAACAAGTGGCAAAAAAACAACTGACGAATCCGAATTAGTTTTTGCAGCCTAATTAAACAGGTTGCACGCTCAACCTGACCTCACCTCAATGGGTTGGGATTGGGTGCCGAAAAGTTGAGGTGCCACCGTCTGGATGTCGATAAGGGCGGTGAAAGAATAATCGGCTGGACTAGCTAAACTCGGTCAGCAGAGGCTAGTTAGTTGAGATTAAATAGCTGACTAAGCTTGTAGAATATTCTGGGCAGTTTCTTTTGGACGGGGAGTTCAACCCTCCCCCGTCTCCACCATTATGAAATATCGCCGCTCTGGTTTTTCGTGTCCAGAGCGGTTATTTTTTCGATTTGGCACCTCGATGGTGAGAAAATTACAGGTCGTTTGGGCTAAAATAGGGTGGTTTTAGCTTCAAAACGGGGAGAAATTGCTTGCCACGTATTGGTAAACCGCGCCTCCTGGGTCCGAATACCACCGCTGGCTACCCCTTATCTAATAGATTGTATGTCTTCAGAGAACAGGAGTAAGCGCCAAAAGTGTCCATTACCGAGTTGAACCAGTTTTAGTGGCTATGAACAGAATTAACGACTTGCTGAATTGTGTCTACCTTAGCTCAAATTGGTACGGTACATCGCATCAAATCGTCGCAAAGTAGGAAGGGGGGGGATGTTCCAAGCCCCCTAATTCCCAACACTTACCAGACTTCATTCATCAGACTTGTCAGTCTTTTCAGACTTTAGTGATTTAGTCCAGCGACTTAGAAGGTCGCGCGCGGGTTCGCGCCCCCCCAGACCGAAGGCGATAGCCACCGCCAGAGCAATAGCACCCAACGTGAGACTAAAGCCCAATATGATAATCTCGTTGGCAAAACCCATTGTGCGCAAAGCCATAGCAATGACGAGCACCATTATGGAGATTCTCGCAGCAGAGGCTAAGGCTTGTGACCTGGACCGTAACACATTGGCCGCCAGATTTGCTAAGAAGATGCCGATGCCCAGAATGATCACCGCTAGAATCACCAGACCGAGGAACTCCGTGAGCTGAGATACTAGGCCGCTCACTACGGTGAACTCCAACAGATCCGCCGCCATTATTACGGCGAAGAGCATTATCAGTGCTAGAACTATGTATCCCACGATGCTTGCCGGTGTCCACTGCCCCTCTATCGGCTGTTTAGCTAGACCTAACTTGACCGGAACTTCATTGAAGCGAATAGATGTGAGGAACTTGGTAATCCACCGGGCCAGCAGACGACCTAAGAAGTAGAAAATCACCAACACTATGACAGCGCCAATGATGCTCGGGACCGCCGAAAAAATCTTCTCAAATAGTATCACGACTGAGTCAAGAATTCCCTCCACGCCAAGGCTCTGCAGTATAGCTAGCCCAAAGAATAGCCATACTAGCCAGTACACAGCTGTACCCGCTCCTTGAGCCACGGGGAACTGCTTCTTATCCTTGACATCACCCCCCTTACCAAGCCTCTTGTCGACTTTAGTGGCGCGCAGCGCCTTTCGGACAGCAGATCTCAGCACCTTGGCTAGTATCCATGCGACTAGCAGTAGGACTAGCACAGCCACTATGCGGGGCAAGTACACAGCAACCATTGTTATCAGTTCCTTAAAAGGCTCCACAAAGATATCCCAATTCATCGTTTAATTCACCTCCCGTTTATTTCATTTCTCTCTTGGAACATCCCTATCGCCGTTGTCAGCAGCTATGTCACAAATTAATAACGATACCTCAGCCAGCCGGGTTAGCGTTATCGGATCACATTGTTTTGTAGCTTGCAGTGTTTTCCGCTTCACCTCCTTTCTCCTCGTTAGAATAACACCCTACGAGGTCATGATATACATCAGCAGGGGTAATATTCCCCAGACCTTTATCGTAGGCGTTGATGGTTGTAATACTTCACCAAGGACTCTATTACCTATCTGGGTCTTGAGGGTATTTCCTTAGATCTTCATTTATCTCCGCCTTGAGAGTTTGCTGATACCTTTCTACTTTGCCATTGGTTTCGGGATACCACTTTTTTTGTCATCTTACCTGGCATTTCCCCCATCAACCACTCACATATGATACTCACATATGATAGGACTGTTACTCGCTATTTGTCAATAGATTTAGCAAGTCCGAAACGAGCTCCCCGTCCAACAAATTCTGTATATTAATTACGGACGAACATTTTGGGGGCTTTTCATGGTTTCGAGAATAAGCTCTTCAAGTCTGCCAAGCCCGACTACTTTCTTGCCTAGGATTGGAAGCCCTGTGTAATTGCTGAATTCCTCTATCTCATTTTTAAACTCATCCAAGTCTCCGAGAGAATCAAAGAGCATGATTCCCTTAAGCTGGCTGAACTGTTTCCTTATTTCTTCCGAACTTGTGCCGTAAAAGATAGGACTGAATCTCGGATTCGCTTTTAAGTTTGACGGCATCCAGCCCGGAGACAGGTAAAAGTACTCATTGTTTGGGTCAATTTCCGAAAGTTTTCTATGACCACCGAGCAGGCAATCAATACAGTTCAGGGCATCAACCTTAATAACATTGTCGTACTTGCCGATTATTTCTTTCATCCTGGGATGGCACCAATCACCGTAAACAACGATTACTCCTGTGGAACTGTCTTTTGAACATTTTTCTATAGCTTTCGTCAATTTTTCTTCTAATTCATCATAGTTAACATGGAGACCTGCTTCCAGGAAGAACGGTTCAACGGGCAACTGACCATCATCAACCAGTTTTTCTATCTCCTTCTGCAGAATACCACAACAAATCAAGAAAGGTCTCTGATAATCCATAGGAATCCTCCATAATTTGGCTGCAATATGAGCCTGTACAAATCAAAGGTGCAGTTCTATAACATCGCCGTCTTGCAAAATATGGTCTCTTTTCGCCATTATTCCATCGTGCTTTCCCGAACCCCACAGTCGGGCATATTTTAGGTTGGCTTGGAAATCCTTATGGACTGATGCCGCCGCGTCCTCTAGTGTGCTTCCCTTTTTGAGGATTATCGGGTCGCTGAAATCTGGCTTTTCCCCTGGCGTCTTGGTGTAAACTCGGATAATATCAAGCACTCGGTAGATTCCATGCTTCAGCTCTTCTAAGCCTATTCCCTCTTTGGCTGAAATAGCCACCACCGGCAGTTGCTCTTTATATTTATTCTTCAATGCTAGATAGTTATCACTGGTATTCTCAAGGTCTATCTTGTTGCCGATAATTAGTGCCTTCTTTTCTCCAGGCTGTATTCTCATATTTTCCAGTTGGGTGATGATAGCTTCAGCCTGAGCTAGCGGAGCTTCACCTAAGTCCACAACAATAAGCAGGGCATCAGCCCTTCTGAGCATAGGTGGCAACCACCACTCAATAGACTGATATACCAGGGGTGGGGTATCAATTAGTTGTATTTGTATATTCTCAAATTCCATCATTCCCGGGATTGCACTCCGAGAAGTAAAGGGGTATTCAGCTACGGTTGTCGAGGCATTGGTAATGCTGGAGACAATTTGGGATTTACCGGCATTGGGTAAGCCAATTACTACTACCTGGGCTGCTCCTTCCTTCTCAATCAGTACAGATGCCCTTTGAGTAGCTGATTTCTTGTCTAATAACTGGTTTAGCTTGGCAATTCTTCCTCTTAGCTCAGCACGGAGATGGTCGGTTCCCTTGTGCTTGGGCATGATAGCTAGCATTTCTTCTAAAGCAGCTATCTTTTCCATAGGGGCTTTAGCTAAACGATAAGTCTTTTCCGCCTCAAAGTATTGTGGTGGTAAATTAGCTGGCATTTTCTATTATAAACTATCTTTTATTATCTTAGCCAGACTCTGGCTCACCCCTGTTGTTGCCGCTAACTCCTCTATAGGAGCCTCTCGGATGGCTCGAACTGAACCAAAC
>CAZMJZ010000092.1:0-5331 GCA_964566845.1 uncultured Dehalococcoidales bacterium
GGGTCTGAGCCTCGCATTGACTTATGAAGGGCTGATATAAGGTCATAGTGCTGCTCCCCGGCTTTATCATAACGCAAAGCCCGGTGCTGGATGGTATCTTCAATAGTAGCCAGTGAGATATGGCATTTCCCGTCAGCATCAGGTGGTGTAGTCAGGGCTGCCATCTCCACGGCATTAAGAGCCACTCGGGCATCACTATTTGACATATTGATGAGATGGCTTAAAGCATCATCAGACAGCTCTACATTTAATCCACCCAGACCCCGCAATCTGTCATTTAGTGCCCTCAGGATTATTATTTGGATTTCATGCTCGGTAAGAGGGTTCAGGACGAGAAGCTGACATCGGGATAAAAGGGGGGAGATAACCTCAAAGGATGGATTTTCAGTAGTGGCGCCGATAAGAGTAATAGTACCATCCTCAACGAAAGGTAGGACGGCATCTTGCTGAGCTTTGTTGAAGCGATGAATCTCATCTATAAAGAGGATTGTTTTCCACTGATACATTTTACGGCGTTCTTTAGCCTCTTCTATTATCCGGCGAAGGTCAGCTACACCGGCACTAACAGCACTAATCGGGCTGAAGTGTGAATTGGTGGTATTGGCAATAATGTAAGCCAGGGTAGTCTTACCGCTACCGGGCGGACCCCACAGGATGATTGATGGTAGTTGACCCGATTCAATAGCCTTGCGCAATACGCGCCCCTCACCTATCAGATGCTCCTGCCCGACAAAGTCGTGGAAGTTAGCCGGTCTCATTCGGGCTGCTAGCGGTGCCTCCTGCCTCATCTGCTCCTCATATTTATGCTCAAATATATCCATAATGCGCCTTGATTAAGCTTAAAATAAATCTTTCATTATGTTATAGGTATCATTTGAGCGTCTGGCTATCTTGCCAACAATTATTAGATTGTCCTTATCAAAAACAGCGTAAATTTTTCGCCAGTCCCCCACTCGTATTCTATATATGGGTCCCCTTAATTTCTTAGTCCCGGAAGGTCTGGGTTTATCTTCAAGCTGTTGTATGGCAGCTACTATTCGTCCCAGGTCTTCAGCAGAAAGTTTGTCTAGCTGGCGCTGAGCCTGGAATGTTAGCTTAAGTCGATACATGCGCCTTGCTCTGGCGCAAATACTTTTCTAAGTCTATTGCTGATTGAGGGTGAGCACGGTATTTAGCTAACTCCTGTTCCATATCTTGAATATCCTCAATATCCTCGCCATATACGATGTCAATAGCTTGCCTGATTAGCTCAGCAATTGAGGTATTTGCCTCAAAAGCTAGTTTTCTCAGTCCCTGATGGGTTTGCTCCTGTAGATAAATCATAGTCCTTTTCATTGGTCATTACCTCATGACTTAATAAATCAACATACATTATAGCATATATATGCCACAATTTCCAAGACAAATAATTATTGCTTTATAACCTTCCCCCTATCCGTTCCTCAAATTGATGCTCAAACCTATCCACAACGCACCTCGTTTAAATTTGAAATAAGCCCTTTACTGTTTATTAACTATCCTCCTCATTTTAAGTTATTTCCTGAAAGCGTCCCAAAGCCCCGTAGTGAAGCGGAGGGGGAATACTTGATTATGTAAAGTGTGGTTAACATATTTTTAAGTCTTAGATATGTGTGTAATTAAGACGATGCTATTGTCGTAGTAGCTGGAACCATATTCGGTTTATTCCCCCTCCGGTGTTATATTGACGTGTTTAAAAACTTCCTTTTGGTACGCACGAATGGCTCGACGATTACAGGTCGATGGTCGCATTATACACTCAGCAACACAATGAGTCTGGAATATATACTTACATAGTGCCTGCAATGCATCAGGGCTATATCCTTTGCCACAATTAGCTTGACAACTCATCCAAATGTCAAGTTCTGTCCGCTGGTGATATTAATCAATATCATTGTAGTTGACCATTCTACAGGCATACCGTTGACTGTAATAATGAAGCATCTACCCAGTTTTGGCTCTGAACCGTTGAAGTAACACGACCTGTAATCAGCGCAGAATTCCGCCCACATTGGTACCGGATGGTCAGGGAAGTGTGGCAAACCCCTGAAGGAAGGAGTAATATCGGACTTAGCAATCCATTCACAGACCACGCGTTTGTCTTGCTCAGTGGCGGGTCGGAGCGCTACCTTTTCCCCCCTGGATCACCCTATATCCCCTTTCACGTAAAAGCTATTAGGCGAACTCCGAGTTTGCCAAATTCGCTTCTGGCCCAGCCAATAATAGTTCCCAATATGCTGGTTTATTAGCGGGAATACAAATTTTTTCGCCGATTAATTTTCATTCCACTGACCAGACATGCTCATGGCAATTGGAGATGGAGTACGGAAACTTTATGCTTATTGTTGTTTCTATTCCCTCAACTTCCCCTTCCCAGCTAAGCTCTTTTTCTTTTCTCTCGAAATGACTATCAACAAAATCTAAACCATAAGGTCTTAAGAACCAATCGAAATCAAACCAATATCCTTCTTTTACACCTGTTATATCGCAGAGCAGAACTGTTAACTTTTTTAATTCATTAAATTCTATCTTAGAATTAACAGCATATCTGTTGTATCTTTGCAAATTTGTTTCAAAATAATCAATTTCTGTAGTTTTAAATTCCTCTTTCGATTCTAATAGCTTAGAAAAATCTTCATCATTCCAAAAATATTCTCTTTGATAATGCAAAATATCTCCTTCTGCTATTATCGCTATGGAATTCATCAATGGTCTTAATTGAGCAATTTTAAGGGGTTCTTCTACCTTTGTGGCACCTTTTTCCTCCTTCCCACAACCTACTATCAATATCACTAAAACCACTAATCCAATTACCAACAAAGAATTGAAAAATATCTTGTTCGTAATACAACCTCGTGCCTTGATGAATAGCAATTTCATCTAACAGCTATATATTAACTCAAAATTCGCCTAATCCGCTGTGGCTTTTCATTTATACCTCTTTACCTCAAAGCAGTACAGCTTTGCCGGCTCATCGGGTATTATGCATCGCAGCTCCATGCTGGAATTTTTATAACTCCTTTTTCGGCTCAATTAGACTAATCAGCTTCTGTCCCGGCTGCGGTTTAGGCTGATTATCCGTGGTAAATATTACCAGATTACCATTCTGGTCAACCAGAAATAGAGGTACCGCCTCCTCACCATAGTAAATCTGAAAGGCGTCATAGTCAAACTTTTCTGTCAGGCTGGTCGTCTTGATAGCCGCTCCCTGAGCAAATCGACTGGCTAGATAGTTAAAGGTCATCCCAGGTCCAAACAGAAGTCGACCACGCAGGTGGCGAGAAACCGCTTCCCTTTGAGCTTTCTCCTCGCTCTCCGAAGGAAGCTGGTAGACTTCAGCACGACCAAAAGCATTAGCGAATTGCAAAGCAGCCAGGGAGTTGAACTCGTCATCAGCGGTCAGTGCCATCAAGCGCCCCATTCCACCCAGTTCAATCTCATCTAGGGCATATTGGGACAATATGTTGGCATAAAAAGAGGGTACCCCAGCCATACGAGCCGCCAAGATGTTAGCCCTGTTGGCATCAACCACTAGCACCCTGTAGCCCTCCACCTGAAGTGCCTGTGCGATTGACCGCCCCCAGCGGTGACCACCAACAATCAGCACCCCCTGAGGACTCGGTTCGGCTACCTTGAGTCGGCGGGCTAAGGGTGAGGCAGATAAACCATAGATAGCCACGGTACCAGCAATAACAATAAAAGTTAACGGCACCAGAAGCTCAGCCTGAGGGTAGCCGGCTTCTACCAAACGGAGAGCAAAAACCGAAGCTACAGCAGCAGCAACAATGCCACGAGGTGCCAGCCAGGAGATAAACAAGCGCTCCCTTAAGCTCAACTTTGACCCCAATGTGGACAGTGCCACCGACGCCGGGCGCGCTACCAGCATTAAAATAGCCAACAGGGCTAGACCGCTTACGCCAACGCTGGCTAGGTTAGCCATTTGACAACGCGCCGCCAGTAGAATAAACAAGCTAGATATCAGCAACACCCGTAAGTTCTCCTTAAATTCCATGATGTGCCTGATACTTATCGCCTTCTGATTAGCTAAAACTATCCCCATCACCGTAACCGCTAATAGACCGGAATCCGTCTGAAGCAAGTTTGAGACAGTAAAAGCGGTAACCACCAGCGCTAGAGAGACAACACTATGAAGAAAGTCGGGTAGCCAATAGCGCTTCAATAGCTGAATAACGATTATCGCCGCCAGCATACCAATGACGCCGCCGAATAGCACGGTCTTGAGAAGACTCAATAAAACAAGTGGAACTGCTTGCCCGACTCCCCCGGCAACAATCGCCTCAAATACCAGCACGGCAAGTATAGCCCCTACCGGGTCGATAACAATCCCTTCCCACTTCAGTATCGAGCCTACTTGACCGCCGGGACGCAGATACCTGAGCAGTGGCAAAATAACGGTCGGACCAGTAACCACCAGGATAGCTCCCAGAAGCACTGCCAGTGTCAGATCAAGACCTAAGATAAAATAAGCTGCGCCCGTGCCTATCAGCCAGGTGACCAAGACACCAACGGTTATCAAATTGCGGACTACACCACCAGTTTTGCGTAGCTCGGCCAGCCTTAAATTTAAACCACCCTCAAACAGAATAATGGCCACCGATAGCGATACCACTGGCAGCAATAAATCGCCGAAAAGCTCGTCTGGATTGAGAAAACCGGTTACCGGTCCGGCAATGAAGCCAAAAATAAGCAGTAGTAAGATGGAAGGCAAACGCAGACGCCAGGCCAGCCACGAGGCTCCGACGCCCAGGACAACGATACTGCCTAAGCCAAGCAATAAGTCCTCTGTCATAAAGATTAGCCTTACTTATCCACCAAAGTTGTAACTACATCTAGATATTTATTGCCTAACCGGGCATGATGCCCGCTTGTGAATCAACCAACACCCCAGGCTGGCATCTTTGACATATGCTCTTTGGCTGCTCTCTAAGCGGTCTCTCTGTCCATATTCTGGGACATCATCATGAAGTTGACCATGCCCTCAAACACTTCGTCGTAGCTTTTGAGATTGCCATCCGAGTTTGAACAGTGTATACAGTATATATTTGCCGGGTTTCCTCCGCCAAAATCCTCGGGCTTGGTCATGGGCATACCACAACTCATGCAATTTTTGGCGGTCTTGGAGACCTGATTGAACGCCAGCTTATATCCATTAACATCCTCAACGGTAAAGTCCCTGACACCATATGGCTCGTCCTTTATGTCAACCGCAATGTTAACCCCCTTCTTTTTCAGCTCCTGGTAGTACTCGTCAATGTCTCCGTCAATTTGCATATACAGGTATACGCCAATACC
>CAZMJZ010000093.1:0-5279 GCA_964566845.1 uncultured Dehalococcoidales bacterium
TAGAACCGCTATTAACTGAAACACCAAATTTAACCATAGCTACTACTCTTTAAGAGTTATACCTCGTATTAAGTTAGCCATCTCTATGGCATACACCGCAGCTTCAAAGCCCTTATTCCCCTCTTTTGTTCCCGCCCGCTCAATGGCTTGCTCTAGGCTATCAGCAGTGATTACACCATAGATGATGGGCAACCCGGTCTCCAGACCCACCTTGGCAATGCCCTTAGTAACCTCAGCCGCAATGTACTCAAAGTGAGGTGTCCCACCACGAATAACAGCACCAAGGCAGATAACAGCGTCATACCTCTTAGTTTCAGCTAATTTCTTGGCTATCAATGGGATTTCAAATGAACCCGGTACCCAGGCGATATCTATATTCTCCTGGCTAACACCATGGCGAAGCAGAGCATCTTGTGTTCCCTCAAGTAGTCTCCTGGTAATAAATTCGTTAAAACGGGAGATAACCAGTCCAAACTTCAGTCCTTCCCCCAGTAGGATACCTTCAAAATGCTTGTTCATTATTGTCTCCTTATCATTTAAACTGTTTATAACCCTATCCCCTTTATCCCCTGTTAAAAGCTCAATCTGCTCCCAATTTAATCTTTAGTCATCATACTAGCTCGCCCGCCTTTTTCAATAGCTTCCGCACTATTTATCGGACTCTGTGGGTATTTGTAATAGATGCCCTAATTTTTCCTGTTTTACCTCCAAGTAATGGCGGTTATACAGATTGGGAGAGGTAATAATGGGTAATGTCTCCACTACCTTTAATCCATAACCTTCTAAACCTATTACCTTTTTTGGATTGTTGGTGAGCAGTCGGATGGCATGTAAGCCTAAATCAGCCAAAATTTGGGCACCTATACCATAGTCCCGCAGGTCTGGGGGAAAGCCCAAGGACAGATTAGCCTCTACTGTATCAAGTCCTTTATCTTGAAGGGCATAAGCACGAATCTTGTTATGGAAGCCAATGCCCCTTCCCTCCTGCCTCATATACAGGAAAACACCTCGCTCCTTTTCAGCAATACTCTGCATTGCCAGAGTAATCTGCTCACCGCAATCACAGCGAAGGCTACCAAATATATCGCCAGTAAGGCATTCGCTATGAACCCGTACTAGCACTGGCTCCTCGGTGGATATATCCCCCATCACTAAGGCTACGTGTTCATTAGCGTCTATATCACTTTTGTAGGCAATAGCCGTAAAATCGCCGTACTTCGTTGGTAGCTTAGCCTCAGCCACTCGGTGTACTAGTTTATCATAGCGACGGCGATAGGTGATAAGGTCGGCTACAGTTAAAATCTTAATCCCATACTTCTCTGCTATTTCTAAAAGTTGAGGTAGCCGTGCCATTGAGCCATCTTCATTCAGAATCTCACAGATGACGCCGGCCGGATAAAGACCAGCCAGTCTGACTAAATCAACTATAGCCTCAGTATGTCCCGCTCGTACCAGAACACCACCGTTTCTTGCCCGTAGTGGAAACATATGACCCGGACGAACTAAATCCTCAGCTTTAGTAGCCGGGTTAACTACAGCCTTCACTGTCTCGGCTCTATCCGCTGCTGAAATACCGGTGCTTACCCTGTGTTTAGCTTCAATAGATACAGTAAAAGCGGTGGAAAACTTGGAGGTGTTATCTACCACCATTAACGGAATATTTAATTCGTCCAATCGCTGACCGATAATCGGTAGGCAAATAAGTCCCCGGGCATGCTTGGTCATGAAGTTGATAGCTTCATCAGTAACCTTCTCGGCAGCTATAGCCAGGTCGCCCTCGTTTTCTCTATCCTCGTCATCAACTAAAATGACAAAATTGCCTGATTTTATGTCTTCAATAGCTTCTGGAATGCTTGATAATCCCATGCTTACTCCCTCAATTAAAAATATGGTGATTTAACTGACTAGAAACCCATGTTCCTGCAAAAAATTAGTGGTTATACCTGTGTTATGAGGCGGGCTAAGCTGTTCCACATATTTAGCTATAATATCTACCTCCAGATTAACCAGTGAACCCACCTGCCGACTACCTAGAATAGTATGCTTCTGGGTGAAGTCAACAATAGAAACCTGAAATGAGGCGGTATTTTTAGTCACCACAGTTAAGCTAACCCCGTCAATAGCAATAAAACCCTTCTCTACTACATAGCGCATCACCCCGGGGGAAGCTTCCAATCTAATAAGCATTGTCTCACCATCCCAGGTAATCGAGCTTACTATTCCTGTATCATCCACATGTCCCTGGACTAAATGCCCTCCCAGTCGTCCACCTAAAGTTAAAGCTCTCTCCAGGTTAACCCTATCTCCTACTCTCAGTAAACCAAGATTTGTCCGCATTAATGTCTCCGGCATTATATCAACACAGAATGAGTTTGCCTTAAAATGGGTTATGGTCAGGCATACTCCATTAACGGCTATACTTTCGCCAAGCTCTATTCCTTGTAGAACATCGCTGGTGGTGATAGTAAAGTTTCTAGGTTGCGCCGAGGTAATTCTCCCTGTTTTTTCTACAATTCCAGTAAACACTCTTAGCCCCTGAGGTATCCACTGACCATCAAATCATTGCCCAATTTCTCAACCTTAACACGCTCTAGTTTAAATGAGTTTACCACTTTATCAATCCCGTTACCAGCCACAGCCGTCTTTGCCTTTATACCACCAATGATGATAGGGGCAATAAAGACGATAACTTTATCTACCAGCCTGTAGTCAAAGAAGGAACCAAGAAGGATGCCACCGCTTTCAACCAAGATACTGGTAACTTCCCATTCTCCTAGTGCCTTAAGCAACTTCTCCAAATCTACCAGCCCTTCTGCCGAGGGCAATTCTATTATTTCAGCTCCTACCTGAGCTAAAGCTGTTGATACTTCTGGCTTAACCAATCTGCACATTGCCAGAAGCGTTTTACCTGGCTCATTAAATACTCGAGCGGTTGATGGGGTGCGCCCTTTACTATCTACAATTACCCTGAGAGGTTGTTTTCTAGCTGTTCCTCCCTTTCCGCCACACCTAGCGGTGAGATGAGGGTCATCAGCTAGAACAGTATTCACTCCGGCCATAATAGCATCGGTGGTATAACGTAGATTATGAACATACTTCCTCGCCTCCTCACCACTAATCCATTTAGAATCACCACTTTTGGTAGCAATCTTGCCATCCAGGCTCATAGCAAACTTGACAGTAACAAAGGGGATGCCAGTAGTAACATATTTAATATAGGCTTCATTAACCTCTCTAGCCTCAACTTCATTCTCACCAACATATACCTTTATGCCTTTTTTCTCAAGTTCGTCTTTGCCTCCTCCTGAAACTAAGGGATTTGGGTCAAGCATAGCTAAATGAACCTCAGTAATGCCAGCGTCAATGATTGCCTGACTACAGGGTGGAGTCCGACCGTAATGGCAGCAAGGCTCCAAGGTAACATACATCACCCCGCCTCGGGCTTGTTCGCCGGCTTGCTTCAGGGCTACTACCTCGGCATGCCACGAGCCTGGTGGTTGGGTATAGCCCTGTCCCACAACTACATCATTCTTGACTACCACAGCCCCTACTGCCGGGTTGGGGCTAACCTGTCCCACGGCTAATTTAGCCAGGGAAAGCGCTTGATTCATGTAATTCATATTGTGGTCATTCTAGCACCTCCTTTTGAAAGAGTGCAACACAAGCTGAAGTCAACTCGCCAGGTAAATACTAGTCGAATGAAGAATGATAAGGTATAATGGTGATTAAAAAGGAAGTATCAAATGAAGGCTTATCTTCGTGACACTATAGCAATCTTTATAACGGCTATAGTAATCTTCTTATTACTGCAAACAACAGTCCAAAGTTGCCCCATTGTAGGTTCCTGCATGGAGCCTACCCTCCAACGAGAAGGACAACGATTATTAATAAGTAAGGTTGTCTATCATTTTCATGAGCCTGAGAGAGGCGATATAATCGTATTTCATCCACCACATAAATCCCCAAAAACACCCCCTTATATTAAGCGCATTGTTGGTTTAGCCGGTGATACTATAGAGGTAATAGAGGGGGTGGTGTATATTGATGGTTCACAATTATACGAACCTTATGTGATAAACCACGCCAATTATAGTGTACCCGAGTATGAAATTATGGAAAATGAGTATTTTGTCCTCGGTGACAATCGCCCTAATGCTGATGATTCTCATAATGGCTGGACAGTGCCACGCCAAAATATTATTGGCAAAGCCTGGTTATCAATCTGGCCGCCAAGTACTTGGGGGCTGGCGCCAAACTATTCTTTCCAGTCACAGTTAGCCGGCTATTAGGGATAGATTGAAGGGGGTGAAGTTTATAGAAGGCGTAGGGGAAATCTTTCAAAAATCAGGCGCTATTCTGAAGGGGCACTTCCTGCTCGCCTCCGGTCTGCATTCCCCTATCTATTGGGAGAAGTTTCGCGTTTTGCAATTCCCAGGCTACACGGAGCAGCTTTGTCGCATTATTACTGCTCACTTCCATAAACAAGAAATTCAGGTTGTTGCTGGACCGACTACTGGTGGTATCATCATTGCCTACGAAGTGGCTAGGCAATTAGGAGTGCGTGGCATATTTGCTGAGAAGGAAGGTGACACGGAAAGGGCTTTTAAGCGAGGTTTCAGCATTAGCCCCGGGGAGCGAGTTCTCATAGTGGATGACATTCTAACTACAGGAAACTCTATTAGCGAAGTTGTGGCAGCAGTAACTCAGCAGGGCGGCATAATAGTAGGTATAGGAGTATTAGTTGACCGCTCCGAGCAAAAGCTTGAATTTGGAGTTCCTCTTTTTAGCTGCCTCCGCTCAATAACTCCAACCTATAGCCCCTCAGATTGTCCTTTATGTGCTGCCCGAGTCCCCTTAGTTAAACCCGGTAGCATCCAGAGTCCACCAAATTAAGAGGTTCTGCCAAACTCCTTTATCAATTGCCGTAAGCTGATGTGAATCATTGTCGGTCTACCGTGAGGACAGGTATTGGAAATGGATGTCCGCTCCAGTTGCCGGATAAGTTCACGCATCTCGTCATCGGTTAATGCTTGCCCAGCTCTCACTGCACTGTGGCAGGCGATAGATTTAGCTATAGTCTCCCACCAATCGCTTTTCTCCCCTCCCGACAAGGAATCAAGTAATTCCCTCACTGTCCCTACCCAATCTTTGTCACTAAGTAAAAGTGGCACAGCCCGAACCAGATAGGTTCTATCACCGAAGGGCTCAATAGAGAAGCCAAACTCAGCCAGGTCTTTATAATGTAATTTCAAAGCCTCTTCCTCTTTAGGATTAACCTC
>CAZMJZ010000094.1:0-5266 GCA_964566845.1 uncultured Dehalococcoidales bacterium
TTGAGATAACCCAAGCTGAAGCCTGACCATTTCCTGAATCTGTTCTTTGGTGCTAGCCCCATAATCAGCGACCTTTTGCTTTATCTGGGCTGGAGTATATTCATAGGTTGGGATTTCCCGGATAGATGCTGCCAGAATAGCCACCGCCTGCGCCCTACCTACCGCCAGTGCTGACTTCACATTCTTTGCCATAAAAGGCTGCTCGATAGCTACCACATCAGGCTGATGATGTAACATAATCTCCGAAAGCCCACTATACAGATAGCTTAAACGCTCCCCAATTGGGGAGCGTGCTGGGCAGTTCAGGGCTCCATAATCAACCAGGGCTATCTCATCATCTTTACTCTCTATCACTCCCCAACCCATAGTTACCGTGCCCGGGTCAATGCCTAAAATTTTCATTGCCCTGCCAAACTGGCGTGGTACTTCTCCACAATAGAGTTAGGAAAGTCAGCATTGCTGGACACATGCTGTACCTCATCCAACTCCTCCAATTTGTCCAGCAGCTTTAGGGTTTGCAGGGCCGCCTTTTCCTCAAGCTCAACCATGGTCTTGGGCGCCATAGATAGCTCAGCCGAGGCTATAGGTAGATTTTTCTGCTCCAGTGCTGTCCTGACCATCTCAAGCTCATCGGGCTTAGTATAAATTTCTATATATTTATTCTCTACCTTAACATCCTCGGCACCAGCATCAATAGCCTGTAAGGCTAATTCCTCAGCATCCAATTCATTAATCTCTACAGTAATCAATCCTCGGGAATCAAAAAGCCAGGAGACACAACCACTATCTCCCAAACTGCTACCGTGACGGGAGAATAAAGTCCTTACATCTTGCAGGGTGCGATTGCGATTATCGCTTAGAGCTTGTACCAGAATAGCTACTCCGCTGGGTCCGTAGCCCTCAAGAACCATCTCTACCAGGTTAGCACCTTCTGTTTGACCGCTACCCCGATTAATGGCTCTTTCTATATTATCCAGCGGCATGTTATTGTCACGGGCTTTCTGTACAGCTAACCGCAGCCGGAAGTTTGCTTCAGTATTACTGCCCCCCTCCCGCACGGCAACGATAATCTCTCGGGTCAGTTTAGTGAAAAGCTGACCACGCCTGGCATCAGTCACACCCTTCTGATGCTTAATCGAAGACCACTTAGAATGCCCTGACATTTCTTGCTCCTATTCTTAATTCTACCATCCCGCTTGCCTATGGTCAAAGGGTTGTGCCAGTTCAATATCTTGGTAACACATTGTTTCCTTGCCATGTTATTGCTCAGGGGTTTATCGTCTTACTTTGTTTCACCGGTCACAAAGGCAATGGCATGTTCTTTTGAGTGGGAAAGGCTGATAGCCAGCCCAATTAACCCCAAGCTATTAGCTTGATTTTGCGCCTTGCCCTGGAGATGAACTACGGGCTTACCGCTGGGGTCAGACAATATCTCAATCTCTCTCCAGCCGATGCCTTTGTTATTTGTACCAAATGCCTTTATTACGGCTTCCTTGCCGGCAAAACGGGCAGCCAGCGATGAAGGCTTTTTACGGCTTAACCCTAGCTCTGGCTCGGTATATACCCGGTGAAGGAATTGCTCTCCCCAGCGGGCTATAACCCTTTCAATGCGAGCTATTTCTATTATATCTATTCCAATGTATTGCATTGCTGAATCCCTGCATATTGCTAGATTTAATTGATATTTTAGCTTTTAACTTCGGGTTTGTAAATCATAGATTGTGCTGAGACAAATCTCGAAGGATTAAAAAGGGAGAGAAGTATATTTCTAGTTATCAGACAGGTCTGTAAACTTGACAGTATTATTGCTTATTGTTATGCTTTTTAATAGCCTCTATATTATTCTACTTATCAAATAAGTTTACTTACCGATAAATTACCCCTCTTGAAAGTCGGGGTGTATAGAGAAGTAAGATGTCAACAAGCCCAGAGAGCGGTAATGCCCGACTAAGAGAGTTATGTAGCCAGAGATTATCACCCAGGCGGCTGATTCTTGCCAGCAACCGGGGACCTGTTGAATATTATTTTACTGAGGATAAGCAACTTCGCTTACGGCGCGGTAGTGGTGGTGTAGTTACCGCACTTAGTAGTCTCAGTAACTATGTAGAGCTTAACTGGATTGCCAGTGCTATGGGGGAAGGGGATAGAGAGGTAGCACGAAGAGCCCAGGGGAAGCACTTTCAAGTACCATCATTTAGTAATAACCTATATCTCAATTTTGTGGTTAGCCCCAGAGATACTTATCATAAGTTCTATAGCGTAATCTGCAATCCCCTTCTTTGGTTCCTGCAATATTACATGTGGAATTCCCCCCGTACACCTAATATAGACCAATCAGTTTACGATGCTTGGGAAAATGGTTATGTCCCGGTAAATCAAGCCTTTGCTCAAGCAGTTATCGCTGAGGCAGCAGCCAATGAATTACCACCAATAGTAATGCTAAATGACTATCACCTCTATTTAACGAGTAGTTATATTCGTGCTCAGATGCCTAACCTGATAATTCAGCAATTTATTCATATTCCCTGGCCATCACCAAGCTACTGGCAGCTATTACCAAGTTCTATGAGGCAGGCAATCTTCATCAGTTTATGTACTACCGATATTCTTGGCTTGCAAACAATGCGAGACGTACGTAATTTCCTATACTGTTGTCAATCATTTATTGACAAAGCTGAGATAGATTATAAGCAACAAACCGTTCAGCTAAATAAGCATATTCTTCAGGTAAAAGCCTACCCGGTATCCGTTGATGTCGCCGGGCTTAAGAAGCTCGTTTCTTCAGCCAGACTGAAGGAAGATGAAGAGAGATTGCGTCATCTTTGCGGCGAGCAAACCATAGTCCGTGTGGATAGAGTAGAGCCCAGCAAAAACATCATTCGTGGTTTTAGAGCCTTTGATATGCTGCTAGAGCGTTATCCGCAATTTCGGGGAAAGGTTAAATTCATAACTTTTCTAGTCCCTACCAGAACCCATCTGAAGCCATACCAGAGATATACGCAGGAGGTCACTCAACTAATAGAAGCTATAAATAATAAGTATGGGACTGAACAATGGCATCCTATCGATTACTTTTATGAGAACAACTATATACAAGCTATAGCTGGCATGTGCCTCTATGATGCCTTGTTGGTAAACTCTGTCATTGATGGGATGAACCTGGTAGCTAAGGAGGGTCCTACGGTTAATAAACGGGACGGGGTGCTGATACTGTCAGAAACTGTTGGTGCCTGGGAGCAGTTAGGGCAAAATGCGCTAACTGTGTCGCCGACTGACTTGGAAGGTACAACTCAAGCCCTGTATGCGGCATTGACTATGCCACCTGACGAGAAGAATAAGCGTGCTACTGCACTCAAGAGGTCAATTGAGCAAGAGGATTTAACTAACTGGCTTTTATGCTTACTGAGAGATGCAGTTAACCTGGTTGAAGAACGGTCTGGAATATCCACCTAAGAAAACGCTCAACATCATTTACCCCATTCAAGGTAAAATCGGCTTCTGCTACCAGCTTTTCTGGCGTTTCCTGACTGATGATTCCGATGGCAAAACCCTGAAAATTTAAATTAAGGGAAGCGGCGTGTATTGCTCTAAAGGCATCAATATCCGTGGTATCATTGCCTAAACAGATACGGCCCTGCACTTATATCCTCGTATCAATTCCAGTGTAGCCATGCCTTTATTTATGTCTACCTGCGGTAGAAGGTCAATTATCATCCTTCTGGCATGGGGGAAATCCTCTATGGCAGCCAAGATAGCTTTCTCAGACAATCGAGGTTCAGGACAAAGACGATAGTGGATGGTAGCCGTTATACCCTTATCCTCTATAGTAACGCCTTGTATGGGAAGTAACGGAGTTAGTCCCTTAACAGCAGCTTTTACTACTTTCAAATAATCCTGGACATCTTTGGGGGATTCAGAATGACTCTCAGTCCATCGCTCCAGTCCATAGTTGCCGATATAGACCGTGCCATCGATTTTTATAATATCTTTGGCTTTAGCCGTCGGTCTACCTGAGATGGCAGATACCAGAGCTATATGGCTACAGAGGAGGGAAAGATAATGACGACATACTGGAGAAACACTTGCTTGCTGGGGAGTAGGTGTAGTTTGACTTATAGTACCATCAACATCAGTAATAAGCCCAAAGGGAGACCGCCTGAGGACTTCTTCAATTAACTCTAAGTGCTCAAAGGCATAGGACACATAATAAAATTAGCATGGGTTTTGTCTTGCATCTACTTCCTAATAATTTCAAAAAATAGTCGCTATTGGATAGAATTCGGAAGTTAGTCGAGGAAGCTATAGTTATTATTACTTTTATTAAATAAGTTGGTCGATAGGTTGTGAAATTTATTTTATCATATGTTTGCCGATTAAGACGGGCAGCATATGGCTAAGGTAAAAGTAGTCTCAGATAGATTAGCTGAAGCGGAATGTGGAGAATGGCTGGAAAAGGTTGGATTCACAGATATAAAACCAGCCTAAAATGAAAGTTGAAATTCAACAGCAATGAAATCTGATAAAACCTATAACATTGAAATAAAATATTCTTCAAAAGGTTAGAGTAGTTATTTCGCTACGGTTTTGCTAACAGAGATGTTTCAGGCTACATATTATAAGGAAAATTGTTTATTTTTAGTATATGGAGGTGGAAGTAACGATATAAATAATTGTTTTTTAAGTTATTCAGTCCCATCCTCCCATAGGGGCTTTGATTATCAGCCGAAGAGGATATGAGGTAAAGCCCTCCTATGCGGTTCCAGAGCAGGAAGGTGAAAAAAGAGATTGATAAACAACCTTGTTAACCTCTAAATTGACAGCTAGTGAGGGTTGGGCTAAAATCATATATGGTTATGACTAGCGATGAAATTCGGGCGGCATTTTTGAGCTTTTTTGAGGCAAAAGGGCACAAAATTGTTCCCAGTTCTTCTTTAATACCTCAGGGTGACCCTACTTTATTACTTACCAGTGCTGGCATGGTGCAGTTCAAGCCTTACTTCTTGGGCGAAGAAGTGCCGCCCAGTCCCCGTTTGGCATCGTGCCAGAAGTGTTTTCGCACCACCGATATTGAATCGGTAGGTGATACTAGCCATCTTACCTTCTTTGAGATGCTGGGTAACTTCAGTGTTGGTGACTACTTTAAGCAGGAAGCCATCAACTGGGCATGGGAATTTGTTACCCAGCGCTTGAGGCTTCCACCCGAGCGCTTATGGATAACTATCTTCCTTGATGATGATGAGTCTTTCGGCTACTGGCGAGAGCTAGG